>NZKX01000017.1 GCA_002694025.1 Fidelibacterota bacterium
GTTTCAGTAGATACTTCAAAGTATTCTGAATCCATTTGATGGCGGTTTAAGTCCTCAACTTGGACTGGTCTAAATGTCCCAAGTCCAATATGAAGGGTTACCGTTTCGATTTTTACACCCTTATCTTTAAGCTTTTCGATTAAACTTTCAGTGAAATGTAAACCTGCTGTGGGAGCTGCAACTGCGCCCTTAGATGAAGCATACACGGTTTGATATCTTTTTTTATCATTTTTGTCTGCTTCTCTATCAATATAAGGAGGTAAGGGTGATGTTCCAATTTTATCAATTATTTCATGAAAGTCACCTTTTTCATATTCAAACCGTACAACCCTACCGCCAGATACAGTATTGTCAATCACGTCGCACATCAAATCTTTTGTAAAGACTAATTTATTTCCAATTCGAACTTTTCTAGCCGGACGAACCATTACTTCCCAAAGGTTTTTGGAAAGTTCTCTTAAGAGAAATACTTCAACTCTTGCATCTGTACGATCTTTAGTAGCAAATAAACGAGCTGGAAAGACTTTAGTGTTATTTACGACAAGTAAATCATTTTTCCTCATATAATCAACAATGTTATAAAATTTTCTGTGCTCAATTTCACCAGTATTTTTGTGTATTACCATCAATTTGGCATAATCACGTCTAGTCGCCGGATGCTGTGCTATGAATTTTTTTGGGAGACTATAATTAAAATCTCCTAGTTTGTATTTTTTTTTCTTATCTATCATTTAAATAACCCCTGTTGATCTTTGATATTTTTTATGCCTAATAATTTATATGCCTTTTCTTGCGCAACTCTTCCTCTAGGAGTTCGCATTATTAAACCCTCTTTAATCAAAAAGGGCTCGTACACTTCTTCAATTGTTGATACGTCTTCTCCTATTGCTACAGATAATGATTTGAGACCCACTGGACCTCCTGAAAATTTATCTATGATAATTTCAAGGATTTTTCGATCCATTAGATCTAAACCGATTTTATCGATCCCTAGCTTGCTTAAAGCAAATTCGGCTAATTTTAGGTCTATCTTACCGGATGCTTTTATTTGAGCAAAATCTCTTGATCTCCTCAGAATGCGATTGGCTATTCTTGGAGTCCCTCGACTACGCCTGGCTAATTCCATTGCCCCTTCGTCATCAATCGCAACTCCCAAAATACTAGCTGACCTGTTTATAATATGAAATAATTCTTCGGAGCTGTAAAAATCTACCCGCAAAACAACTCCAAATCTATCACGTAGAGGTGATGTAAGATTTCCTAACCGAGTCGTAGCTCCTATTAAGGTAAAAGGTTCAATATTTAATTGAACACTCCGGGCACTAGGGCCTTTATCTATAACAATATCAATAGAGAAGTCTTCCATTGCGGAGTATAAATACTCCTCAACAACGCTATTTAATCGATGTATTTCGTCAATGAAAAACACATCTCTATGTTCTAAATTAGTAATCATTCCAGCAAGGTCTCCAGCCTTTTCAACAACTGGACCAGAGGCATGTTTTATATTAACATTTAGCTCTTTTGCAATGATATTTGCTAAAGTTGTTTTTCCTAACCCTGGGGGGCCAAAAATTAGTACATGATCCAAAGATTCGCCTCGTTCATTTGCAGCTTCAATATACAATTTTAAATTATCAACAAGATCATTTTGGCCAATAAACTCATCGAATTTAGAAGGACGGAGGGATTGTTCTAATATTATATCATCATCAAATGGTGTTGGATCTGTAATATGGATTTCTGTCATAGCTTAAAATCTATATAAATCATCATAAACGCTAAGTATAAAATACAATCTGAAAGCAATAACAAAAAGTTCCTATAAACAAAATTTTATAACCCCGTGCTAATAATTTAGAATTTCTTTTTTCATTAGACTTAATCTCTTATCTCTTTATATTAGAAAAGTGATAAATTACCTTAAGAATATTGGTTGAATCTAATTTTGACTCACTAACAATTTGATCAACACTTCCTCTTGTACGCCATAGGTTATCAAAATCCAATGTCAATGAATAGTTAGCAACGTGTTGTTTTTTATCCAAATCCCCATGTTTTTAGGGTGTATTTGTTATAATGATCGCATCATTCTATTATATAGGGGAGATGATAGATTCCTTATATACTTTACTCTGGACTTTAAATAATTCCATACTTAATGCGCCAACTATTTTGATATTTGGGCCATTTTTTTTAAGGACCTCATGCTAGAACATCGATAATTATAAAACTGATTTTAAAAAACTTCCGGTAAAAGAATTTTTCACATGTGAAATTTGTTCTGGAGTTCCAACAGCTACAACCTGACCTCCATTTATTCCTCCTTCTGGGCCTAAGTCAATAACCCAGTCGGATGTTTTTATAATTTCAAGGTTATGCTCAATAACGATCACAGTATTGCCCCTTTCAACAAGTCTTTGAAGTACACTTAATAACATTTTTATATCTTCAAAATGTAAACCTGTTGTCGGCTCATCTAAAATATACAATGTCCTAACATTTGATATTTTAGATAGTTCTGTTGCCAACTTAATCCTTTGTGCCTCTCCACCAGATAATGTAGTAGCTTGCTGTCCAAGGTTAATATACCCCAATCCAACATCTTTAAGGGTTTGGAGCTTTTTTCTTATCACTGGTATTGCATCAAAAAAAACAAGCGCATCAACAACAGGCATTTTTAAAACCTCATGTATGTTTTTCCCTTTATACTTAACTTCTAAAGTTTCTCTATTATACCGCTTGCCATTACATACCTCACATACAACATATACGTCTGGCAAAAAATTCATTTCAATTTTGATTATCCCATCACCCTCACAAGACTCACACCTTCCCCCTCTAACATTGAAAGAAAAACGTCCTGGTTTATACCCTCTAATCTTAGATTCCGGTAATTTAGCATAAATATCCCTTACATGAGTAAATATACCTGTATAGGTTGCCGGATTGGATCTTGGGGTTCGACCGATAGGTTTTTGATCAATTGCCACTACCTTTTCTAGGAAGTTAGTTCCACTAATCGAATCAAACGGAAGGGGGTATGTCCTAGATCGATTAAGTTCTTTTCTGAGTGCAGGAAGAAGAGTTTCGTTAACTAAAGAGCTTTTTCCACTACCTGAAACCCCCGTTACCGTAACAAATCTGCTTAGGGGAAAATCAATGTTAATAGACTTAAGATTATTCCCAGAGGCACCTTTTATTGAAAGAACTTTAGAAACCCCATTTCTTCGAGATTTCGGAACTTTTATCATTTTCAACCCACTTAAATATTGCCCTGTTAAAGATTTTTTTGATTTTTTCAACTCCTTCGGTGGTCCTGAAAAAGTTACCTCTCCTCCATATTTCCCAGCTCTAGGTCCAATATCTATGACCCAATCGGCAGACTCGATTGTTTCTTGATCATGCTCAACTACTAAGATTGAGTTTCCTATATTCCTTAGAGATTTTAAAGTGTTTATTAAACGATTATTATCCCTTGGATGTAATCCAATAGAAGGTTCATCAAGAATATATAGAACCCCCATTAATTGAGATCCAATTTGAGTAGCTAGCCTAATTCTTTGGGCTTCACCACCTGAAAGGGTAACTGCCGACCTATCTAGACTTAAATAACTCAAACCTACATTAACAAGAAAAGATAATCTCTGTCTAATTTCTTTTAAAATTTGATCAGAGATCTTTTCTTCCATCTTTGATAAAGTCAATGTATCAAAAAAATGGCTTAGATCTTTGATTGATAAAGAAGATAATTGGCCAATATGGTAATTGTTAATTTTCACTGACAGAGTTTCTTTTTTAAATCTTGTCCCATTGCATTCTGAACATGGTTTCATGCTCATGAATTGCTCAATCCACTCCCGAATCCCCGAAGATTTAGTCTGCGTGTATCTTCTGGCTAAATTTGGGATTGCTCCTTCCCAGCCCCCGGAGTAGGTTCCGTTCCATCTTTTTGAACTATACTTCATTTGAAATTTTTGCTTACCCGTCCCATAAAGAAGCATTCGTCGAATATCTTTCGATAGCTTAACCCATGGTGTAGTAAAGTTAAATCCATAATGTTGTGATAAGCTCTTTAACACACTCCCGTACCAATTGCCTCTAGGTTGATCACCTAGGGATGCGATGGCACCCTGAATTAAACTTTTATTCTTATCTGGTACTACCATATTAGCATCCACCTCCATATGTGAACCAATCCCATCACACTTTTTACAGGCTCCGTACGGAGAATTAAAAGAAAACATCCTTGGTGCTATTTCTTCAAGTGATATTTGACAATTTGAACAGGCAAACTTTTCTGAAAAAATATGCTCTTTATTAGGCAACTCGTTAACAATAATAACCCCATCACCAACTTTTAATGCAAGTTCAATAGATTCAGTTAGCCTTTCTTTCACTGTTTTAGTAATGATTAATCTATCAATAACTACTTCAATAGAGTTTTTCTTATTTTTTTCAAGGTTAACTGCGTCCCCCAAAATAACAACCTCACCATTAATTCGAACCCTTACAAATCCTTCTTTTCGAATATTCTCTATTAATTTTTTATGTTCCCCTTTTCTGCCCCTAACAACTGGAGAAAGAATATGCAGTTTTGTATTCTCTTTAAATTTCATAATTGAATCAACAATTTGTTGAGGCGTTTGCTTCTGAATAATTCGGCTACATTTCCAACAATGAGGTTTACCAATGTGAGCATACAGTAGGCGTAAATAGTCATGAATTTCAGTGACGGTCCCAACAGTAGACCTTGGATTACGAACAGTTGCTTTTTGTTCGATGGAAATAGCTGGGGAAAGTCCTTCTATATAATCTAAATCTGGTTTTTCCATAAGGCCTAAAAATTGCCTTGCATATGAAGATAATGATTCAACATAACGGCGCTGCCCCTCAGCGTAAATAGTATCAAATGCCAAAGAGGACTTACCAGAACCTGACAAACCAGTAATAACAACTAATTTATCCCTAGGGATAGATAAATCAATATTTTTTAGATTGTGTTGCCTCGCACCTTTTATAAAAATAGTTTTCTTTGAATTCAATTTATTAGTTTATTTTTATGTTTGAATGATAAATATTATTCTATCCAAGAGGATCAAAATTTACTGATTTATTATCAAGACCATTAATAATTAAATGTTTGAAAGACTCAATTGTTTGATAAAGAAGAAAAGACAGAATATTTAACATATAATTCATCTTTTAAA
>NZKX01000057.1 GCA_002694025.1 Fidelibacterota bacterium
AAACTTTTCACAGAAAAATTCCTTTTTGCAAATCCGATTCCTCAATCCCAAGAGCTTATTGATTATTATTCATGTGCGGACCTTTATATACAGTCTTCAAACATAGAAACATGGGGTTTGGCAATATCTGAAGCATTATCTTGTGGTTTGCCTGTTATTGCCTCATCGGTTGGAGCTATCCCTGAGCAAATAAAAGGATTCAATAGAGGAAAAACTAATGATAATCTTAACCCCCATTCTATAGATAGGGCTAATGGATTATTGTTTGAAAAAAAAGATGAAAAATCATTATTTGAAAAAATTATGTGGATGTATAATAATAAAGACCAAATGAGTTTACTAAGTTATAATGCTAGGTATTTCGCAAAAATGGAATTAGATATGAATAATCGTATAAGTCAGTTTATTAATTACTATGATTCTTTATAGCTTAATAAATAAAACATTTCAAATTAATAATCAAATATGAAAGTATTATTACTTTGTGGTGGAGAAGGGACTAGGCTCCATCCGTTAACAAAAAAAATACCTAAACCTCTCATTAAAATTAAAAATAAAACAATTATCGATCATATAATCGAACACTTATCCAAATATGGTTTAGAAGAATTTTTAGTTTGCAGTGGATATAAATCAATTATGATTGAAAGACACTTTGATAATTATAAATCAATTACTACACAAATTATTAACTCTGGTAAAGTGGATATCCTTCAAAGAATTATAGATTGTAAAAGTATGATTAATAATGAATTTATGGTTTGTTATGGAGATACAATTGCTGATGTGAACATAAAAAAATTATATGATTTTCATAAATCGCATCAAGGAATTGCAACCATATGTTCATACCAATTAAAACAAAACTTTGGCATTGTCAAAGAAAATCAAAAAGGAGCAGTAATTTCTTTCGATGAAAAACTTCGATATCCTGGATCAATTAATATTGGTTATTTTATTTTTGATAAAAAAATTTTTAAACATATTCAAACTGCAAACAATTGGTTAGATTTAATAAAAATTCTAATTCAAAAAAAACAGTTATACGCGTTTAAACACGATGGAATTCACATAACTATAAACACTTTAACTGAATTAGCCTCAGCAGAAAAATCAATTGAATTATACTTAAACAAACTTTAATGAAAAAATTTTGGCAAAAAAGAAAAGTTTTTATCTCAGGCATTAATGGTTTTGTAGGTGCAAACCTTGCAAAATTCTTAATTGCGAAGGGGGCTTCGGTATTCGGCCTTATTAGAAATAATAACCCATATAGCTTTTTGTATTTTGAAAAGATTAATAAAAAAGCAACCTTAATTCATGGCGACATTACTGACCTTAACCTTCTAAAAAGGATATTAGTGGAAGAGAAGATTGAACATGTTTTTCATCTTGCTGCTCAAGTTGAAATAGGTAAAGCAATAGAATATCCATACTTAACTTGGGAGTCTAATATTCGTGGTACATACACATTACTAGAAGCAGTTAGAGAAATAAAAAATGATATCCAATCTATAATTATTGCTTCTTCGGATAAAGCATATGGTGCTTACCCAATTGATCAACTACCTTACCGAGAATCATATCCCCTAATTCCAGACTATCCATATGACATCTCAAAAGCTTGTGGAGACTTGATAGCACAATCTTATTGCAAAAACAACGTAAACCTTCCAATCATTATTACACGATTTGCAAATATTTATGGCCCTGGTCAATTAAATTTTAGTGCTTTAATTCCAGACTGTATACGATCAGCTTTAGGATTTAGTAAATTTATACCACGAACAAATGGCAATCACTTTAGAGACTTTTTGTACATTGATGATGTTGTAAATCTATACATCACTCTTGCTGAAGAATTGACAGAAAAAGAAAGCTTAAAAGGCGAAATTTTTAATGCTGGTTCTAATGATCCAATTAATATAAAATCACTCATAATGGAAATATTTAGACTGGTTATGAATGAAGAAACATACCAAAATTTCAAAAAAAAAATAAAATTCCCGAAATCAGAATCTTATGGTGAAATCTTATATCAGCAAATGGACTTTAAAAAGATAAGCAAAAGTTTTGATTGGAAACCTAAAACTAAAATTAACGTTGGGCTAAAACTTAGCATTGATTGGTACAGAAGATATTTAGAAGATAAATCAAATTTCTAAATTAAATATCTTTTTATTTTCAAATATTAATACCATTTTTCCATTTTCAATTCTCCTTCCTCGTGTATTTCTTCTTTGATTTTTTTACCATTTTCGTACCAATAATTCCATTTACCATTTTTGAATCCCTGCTTCCAAAAACCTTCTAATTTTTTAGTCCCATTTTCATACCACTCCTGACATTTTCCATCTCGCTTTCCATCTAACCAATGAACTTCTCTCATCTTTTTACCATTTTGATGCCAAATAATCCATAATCCACTTTCCATACCATTCTTCCATGTAACTTCACCCTGCTTTACTCCATTTTCATGCCACCCTACCCAGAAGCCATCTCGATAACCATTGGTATAGTTACCCTCGGATATTTTAATACCCTCCTCATTCCATTCTTTCCATATTCCTGATTTTTTATTGTTCTTAAAAGATCCTTCTTTCCGCTTATTACCATTTTTAAAATACTCTTCAAATTTAGTTTTTTTTATCTTATTACTTACTTTTTGATGATAATAAATATGCTTGATATTACCGTTATCATAGGTTTCAATAGTATGGATAGCTTGAGCATATAACGATTTAGCAGTAAAACAAAGAACCATTAAAGAAGTCTTTAAAATCACTTTAAGTTAATTTTATCATTTATGTGGATGATAACTTTATGATAAATCAAATTATTCTTTTTCAATATATTTGACCCTATAAAAGTTTTAGGAAATTTTTATAACAAGGGCTAACATTTTTATTAGTCCCGACTAAAAATCTAAAAAGGTAGGGTTTGATAATAATGTTAAGAAGCCAGTGCTCCCATTGGATCCCAAGGGTCTAGTTGCACTGCTGTTTCACTATCCCATATATCTAAAAGCTTTTTAGGAATGTGCTTTTTATGAACTACTACCTCATAATTATACTCGTCAAACCATTTATCTGTCATAATATGATATCCTTTATCTCCACCTTTATTTCCCCAACTATTCTCGACCCTCCATTTCAATGGTTTATTTTTAGAGTCTAGGTCAACCCCTGTGAATAACATAGCATGAGTCATTTGACTATCTCCGTATTCAAGACGGGAAGCCTTATCCATACCGAAATTGATATTATAAAATGAATCATAATTAAATAAATCAATATCCATCACACCTAAATCTCTATGGAAATGCTTACTCACATCGCATCCAAACCAAACAGGCTCATCATTTTTTAAAGAGCTTATCGCTGCATTCTTCATATCGTTTGTTTCCACATTTAAATACTTTATCTGATTGCCTTCAATAACGTTTCCTAGGTACTTAACAGTATATAATTTATTGTATTCTTTATCTGACATTGGACAATTTATCAAACATACATATTCATCTAAGTCCAGACCTATATGGTCCTTAAAAAACGATTTAGGATTTAAATTTTTTATTTTAATAAAATTTTTCTTTTTATCTCTAATCTGCCAATTAAATGTGCTTGGAGGATTTCCTAGATGTATTACGAGCATTCTATAAACTTGCTCTAACATATATTTTTTCTTTTCATTAATTTCATCAAATGAAGCTTTCTTATTTTTCATATACCTTAAATGAATAGCATTTTCTCTAAGTTTTCTAGTTATCATCCTATTCATGCGCATTGATTTACTTGATGAAAATGATTCTGGCATTTCAGACTGAGGTACGATACCATATTTTTTGACTAAGTTGACCCACATATCCCATTGACCTCCATCCTGAATTGGAGCCGATAAAAGATGCATTATTAATCTTGAGTTCCAATTTTTATCTGCTGTTTTTACCATTGCTTCTAAAAAATAATTTGATTTTTCCAATTTATCCCAAAACATGAAATAACTTTGAGAAAATTGGAAATCACGTAAATTATATTTTCTACCTAAATATATACGAAAAAGATTCAAGCCTGCAAATCCCCAACAACGACCGCTAGACTTTTGATTGGTAGTTGGCATTTCACCACTAATCACATTTGAAAAGGTGTGGTCTATTTTCCTAAAGTGATCCCAATCCATGGATATTTCTTGTAGATCATTCCTAAAGGAAGCATTTCTCGCTGAAATTGTGGCTTTATCCTTATTAACGAATTTTTGGAGTTTCTCTATAGTGCTTGTATCAAGTGATTTTTTCATTTTTTTTAATTGAAATTGGATGGATTCCAATTTTATAAATTAATTATAAAACTGGGATTTTTAAATTAATTTTTAATTAGTTAAGGAGCCGTTTGGCCAACTAGGGGGAAGCCCTATACCATTAGTCGTTCATCCATTAATATATTTGTGGCACTATACTCCTTTATCAATAAAATTGCCAATATTCCAGCAGATACACTCTTATATAGAATATTTTCTTGATTTATTTTTAAACGAAATAAATAAGAAAATAAACTATTTGAATGAAAATATTATTAATCAATTTTCTGAAAGGTAAAATAATTATTCATCAATATTGAATTATATTTCAATTTAATTCTTAGAGGGGGTAGTACCGCGGAAAGGGCTCGAACCTTCACGCACTAAGTGCACCAGATCCTAAATCTGGCGTGTCT
>NZKX01000126.1 GCA_002694025.1 Fidelibacterota bacterium
AAAACTTTTAGGAATGATAAGGAAAATAATAATTGGGTAATCATGCCTTTATATGAATTTTCACCTCTTGAAGACATCACATTTGAAGGAAATAAAATGTTTGAGCCCCCATCAAGAACTCATTGGATGGGCACAGATAATACAGGTAGAGATGTTTTTGCAAGACTATGTTATGCTTTTAATATATCTATTTCTTTTGGGTTGATTTTGACAATAATTAATTATTCAGTGGGTATTTTTATTGGAGGTTGCATGGGTTATTATGGCGGAAAATTTGACCTGTTTTTTCAACGCTTAATAGAGGTATGGTCTAGCCTGCCCATTTTATTTGTAATCATTATAATTTCTTCAATTTTAAAACCATCATTTATTCTCTTGATAGGGATTTATACGCTTGTGAATTGGATTAGTATGACCTATTTAATTCGTGCTGAATTTTATCGAGAAAAAGCCAAGCCATATGTTGCTGCAGCATTAAGTATGGGCCAGTCAGATTTTAAAGTTATGTTTAAACATATCCTTCCAAATTCATTAGTGCCAATAATTACATACTTTCCTTTTTCTGTTGTGGCTGGTATTTCAGCACTTGTAGGACTAGACTATCTAGGCTTTGGACTACCTCCTCCAACTCCCTCCTGGGGTCAGATGTTGGATGTTGGTCTATCAAATATAACAAAATGGTGGATGGTTCTTGCTCCAGTTTCATCCCAATTTTTCACCTTGTTGGGAATTGTATTCATTGGAGAAGGCGTTCGTGAAGCATTCGATCCCAAGGTGTACTCAAGGCTTAGGTAACGATGGAAAAGCTTATAGAAATAAAAAATCTAAAAACCTTTTTTTATACCGAGGCGGGAGTAGCAAAGGCCGTCAATGACGTTTCTTTTGATATTTTGAAAGGTGAAGTTTTGGGAATAGTTGGTGAATCTGGATCTGGAAAGTCTGTTACATCATTATCTATAAATCGTTTAATTCCAGATCCTCCTGGTAAAATTGTTGATGGAGAAATCTTATATGACGGCATCAACCTTTTAGAATTGACCTATGATGAAATGAGTAAATATCGAGGTAATCATATTTCTATGATATTTCAGGAGCCTATGACATCTTTAAATCCCGTTCTAAGAATCAGTACACAGATGAATGAAATTTTAATGCATCATGATGGGTTAAGCGAAGAACAAGCAACTAAAAAAAGTATTGAAATGCTTCATTCCGTTGGAATAAATGAACCTGATTTAAGAATAAACGATTATCCCCATCAATTTTCAGGTGGAATGCGACAAAGAATAATGATTGCAATGTCGTTGCAGTGTAACCCAGCTCTTTTAATAGCTGATGAGCCTACTACAGCATTAGACGTAACTATTCAGGCACAGATACTAGATTTGATGATGGATTTGAAGGATAAAAGAAAAGATGCCGCGATTCTTCTTATAACACATGATTTAGCAGTCATTGCTGAGACTTGTGATAGGGTTATTGTTATGTATGGTGGTGTGATCCAAGAAATTGCTCCTATTAATGAGTTATTTAAGAATCCCGTTCATCCATACACAAAGGCATTAATGGACTCAATTCCGAAGATAGATGCTAAAGAAAAACGGTTAAAAGCGTTGAGGGGAATGGTCCCATCCATTTTAGATTTAGATGAAGGGTGTAAATTATGTTCAAGGTTTGATCCAGAGGAGTGTGCATGTAAAGGAACAAAAAAGGAACAGAGTCTTGTTGAGATTTCTAAAGGTCATTTTGCTAGAGTCCATGAGGATATTATAAAATAACAGAAAAAATGAAGAATGAAATTTTAAAGGTTCGCAACTTAGATGTACAATTTCCTATTTTTGGAGGAGTTTTTCAAAAAAAAATAAGTACAGTTCATGCGGTTAATAATGTCAGTTTGAATTTAATAAAAGGAGAAACGTTAGGAATTGTAGGTGAGTCAGGATCAGGCAAGTCAACTCTCGGTAATGCAATTTTAAACGTTTTAAGGCTAACTGCGCCCGAGGTTAAAATTGCAGGAAAAATCATTCTGAATCATGAACAAGAGAAAGTAAATCTTTTACAGTTGTCAAGACCGAATATGAAATTCTATAGGAAACACATACAAATGATTTTTCAGGATCCATACTCTTCGCTTAACCCGAGAATGATTGTAAAAGATATAATTAGGGAGCCACTAAATATAAATACTGACATGTCTGAATCTGAAAAAAGCGACAAAGTAAAGTGGCTCTTGGAAAAAGTAGGGTTATCTAATGAACAATCAAATCGATATCCACATGAATTCTCAGGTGGACAAAGACAAAGAATAGGGATTGCTCGTGCTTTAGCAACTGATCCTGCTATAATTCTTGCTGATGAGCCTGTTTCTGCCCTAGATGTTTCAATTCAGGCACAGATTATAAACTTAATGATGGACCTACAAGAGGAGTTCAATCTATCAATTCTGTTTATAGCACATGATCTATCTGTAGTAAAACACATTTCTGATAGAGTAGGTGTTATGTTTAAAGGTAAATTAGTAGAAATTCAGGAAACACAAGAAATTTTTACTAATCCTGAGCATGATTATACTAAAGAACTATTAAGAGCAATTCCACAACCGGATCCAAAAGGAAGAGAAGAAAGAAAAGTAGAAAGGTTGAAAAATCAGTAATCTGTGATAAAAACTAATTTGAATATTAAAATTTTAATAAAACTTTTGATAGTGGCCATATGAAAAGGTTAATTTTTATTGGATTACCTGTTTTATTATATTCAGAAGAACCAGTTGATTTATTTACTCAATTCGTCAACAATTATCTACTACTTGCCAAAAGTAAAGTTGAGTCTAGTCCTGTAGTTTGGCAGGATGTAAAAGAAGGTTATTTAAGAAACTATACCTTAAGATTTACATATAGTCTATTAGACAGCCTTAGTTCTAAGGATCTATCTGCATTTAATGCTGGACTTAGACACCTTTATAAAGTTGACAGTTTATGCACAGAAATAAAGAAGGGTGGGGAGTATGAACATACGATTGCTCCCAATGATACGCCAAATTTCAACATTAATTATTTTCACTCATCCTCAAGATGATCAGGATCTATATTTAGCTCTTTAAAAATCATTTTTGAGATTTCAATTGCAGCTTGATCTTCCTTATAGCCTTCCTTTTTTAGCGCACGAAAGGCCTCAATTAATATTTCTGAGTCCTTTTTTGAGGAAAAAATATCATCCAAAACGGTAGCTGGAACTTTGAAATCCCGTAGTCTTCTATATATATTTAATCGTTCAACATTCATATAAGAAGGTAACGAATTAAAAAATTAAATTGAAACTTTCAATTCATTCTGTAAATTTGATTTGTATTATTTGATTATTATGGCGTCGTACCCAAGTGGCTTAAGGGACCGGTTTGCAAAACCGTTATTCGCCGGTTCGAATCCGGCCGACGCCTCTTCTGTGCCCGGGTGGTGGAATTGGTAGACACTATGGACTTAAAATCCATTGTCCTTAAGGACGTGCCGGTTCGAGTCCGGCCCCGGGTACCATTGGAGAGCCCTGCTAGTTGTGGGGTTCTCCCATGCAATAATGAAAAAAATCAAATTATCCTCAATAATATTAAAATTCTAATTTTACAAGCTATACAAACGGCAAACTATTTCTATGGAAATTAGCAATAAAAAAACTACAGACTCTCTGTCTAGACTCCTGAAGTATCTTAATCGATGGCGCTCAAAGGTAATATTAGCATCTTTATATTCTATATTGAATAAAATCTTTGACATAGCTCCTGAGGTATTGATTGGTGTTGCTGTTGATTTAGTTGTAAAAAAAGAAGATAGTTTTGTTGCATCACTTGGGTTTGCATCAATTACCGAACAAGTTCTCTTTTTAGGCGTAGTCACATTTATAATATGGGCACTGGAGTCCCTATTTGAATACCTTTACATGATAGAGTGGAGAGGTTTAGCGCAAAATGCCGAACATCAGCTTAGGGTATCCTCATACGATCATGCGCAGATGCTAGATTTAGAATGGCACGAAAAGCAATCAATTGGAAACATTACAGCAATATTGAACGACGATATCAACCAGTTAGAGAGATTTTTGAATAACGGCGTGAATCAGATCATTCAAGTAATGGTCTCTACTGTAATAATCGGTTTTATATTTTTTTACATCTCTATTGTCATTGCATCTATTGCTATTATTCCAGTGCCCCTAATCTTTGTAATCAGTTTATATTTCAAAAAGAAATTATCACCAAGATACAAAGCTATCAGAGAAAAAGTGGCCGCACTGAATACCTCAATTATTAATAACCTAATGGGCATACAGGTTATTAAAAGTTTCATGACTTTTAAACATGAAAGAGACAACTTGATTAAAAAGAGCATGGAATATCAGAATGAAAATATTAATGCAATTGCAATAAGCAGTGCTTTTAATCCACTTATAAGAATGGGGGTGCTTGCAGGGTTTTTGGGGACCATACTCATTGGTAGCCATATGGCACTCAATGGAGCGATAGAGGTTGGTTCCTATAGCGTTTTAGTTTTTTTAACACAAAGATTTTTATGGCCATTTACAACCTTATCAACTCTTATAGATGATTTTGAACGCTCCATGTCGTCATCTGATAGGATATTTGATCTTCTTTCAGAAGAGAGGCAAATAATTAATAATCCAAATGCCAAATCACCAAAAAACATTGAGTGTCACATTGAGTTCCAAAACGTTGAGTTTTCATATGATCCTAAGATACAGTTGTTTGAAAGGATGAACTTTGATATTCCATTTGGATCCTCTGTTGGAATTGTTGGTGATACGGGCTCTGGAAAAACGACTGTAGCAAAATTACTCCTGAGGCTATACGATATTAACGCGGGAAATATTTACCTCGGTAGTCACAATATCAAAGAACTTGATATTAACTATCTTAGAAAAAAAATAGGGATAGTTAGCCAAGAACCGTTTCTGTTCAACGCAAGTATCAGAGATAACATTTGTTATGGATCTGATAATATTGATACAAATACCATAGAACGAGCCGCAAAAAAAAGCCAGGCTTGGGAATTCATAGAAAAATTACCTAATGGATTAAATACTATCATTGGTGAGCGAGGGCAAAATCTTTCGGGAGGGCAGCGCCAAAGGATAGCAATAGCAAGAACGCTGATGAGAAAGCCAGAGGTGATCATATTTGATGAGGCCACATCCTCTGTTGATAATAGGACTGAACAATTAATACAGCGCGCATTGTTTACTATAAGGAGGGGCAGAACGTCAATTATAATAGCACATAGATTATCTACAATAAGAAACTGCGACAATATACTTTTAATAAAAAACGGTAAAATAGTTGAGCAAGGAAACCACGGAACACTAATCGAAAAAAAGGACAGCCATTATTCAACGTTATGGGCTATTCAAACTGGTAAAAGTATCCTATAGTTTATTTCACCCAAAAACTAATAAATAGATTTAAACTGCTAAACAAACACTGGTGGTCTCTATTATTTATCCAATGAATCGTGGCTATTGGGCTGTTATTGGATGTTATTTGTGGCTT
>NZKX01000134.1 GCA_002694025.1 Fidelibacterota bacterium
CAAACTATAAAGGTAAATCTGTATCTCCTGGAATATATTTCTGCAGAATTGAGGCCCCAGGTTTTTTGGAAACAAATAAAATGATTCTTTTGAAATAATTTCTTGGAAATAATTTAGTTATTATATCGAGGATATTGATTTTTTATTTGGAAACTATTTTTTACAAACCGCTATAAATTAGGATAATTAATGAATTGTGATTGTAAAATTTAATATAGCGAATAAATAAATGGTGAATTAGCGCTGCTATTTGCAGTTATAATTAATAAAACAATAAGAATCATTACCAAAATAATTGGAAACATCAAAAATTTTTTTCTTTCTTTTAAAACACTTTTAGCTTGTTTAATGAAATTCATAAAGTATCCCGTTTTCTATTTATTTATCGATAAAACCTAATACATTTCTAAAAACATGAAAAATCAATTATATAATTTTTAATGAGGTTAAAAAATATAATTACTAATGCACTTGATCATTTTATTAACATGCTAAATTTCACTAAACAATATTGATCTTTGAGCTAATGTTATTTAACACGCCTGTATTTTTTTTATTTTTTTTAATAGTAATTTGTCTCTTTTATTCATTTAAAACAGAATATAGAAAATTTATACTGCTTATAAGTAGTTACCTATTTTATAGTTTTTGGGATTTTAGATTCTTAATTCTCATTCTTATATCCACTCAAGTGGACTACTTTGTTGGATCCAAAATTTATAAATCAAAAAATAAAAGAATTAAAAAGATTTATTTAATTACATCTATTATTACAAATATTGGAATTCTAGGGTTCTTTAAATATTATAATTTTTTTATTGATTCATTTTCAATCCTCATGGGGTATAGCTCCACACCTTACACATTAAATATAATTCTACCAGTAGGCATATCTTTTTATACCTTTCAAACTCTTTCATACACTATTGACATATATCAAAATAAATGCAATCCAGCAAAAAGTTGGGTGGACTTTTCCAACTTTGTAGCGTTTTTTCCTCAATTAGTAGCGGGACCAATTGAGAGAGCGAGGTATCTACTACCTCAAATTGAGAAATGTGAAAAAGCCACCAGAAATCAGATTTTTTCTGCATTCTATTTACTTTTTTTGGGATACGTAAAAAAGGTTCTTATTTCAGACAATATAGCACCAACTATAGATATTTATTTTGAAAACTTCATTGAATTAAGTTCAATCTATCTTCTATCTGGATTAATGCTTTTTTCAATTCAAATATACTTTGATTTTTCAGGTTATAGCGACATTGCTAGAGGTCTAGCAAAATTAATGGGAATAGATTTAATGGTTAATTTTAAACAGCCTTATTTTTCTTCATCTCCATCAGAGTTTTGGAAAAGATGGCATATATCGCTTTCGACCTGGTTGAGAGACTACGTATACATACCTATTGGTGGTAATAGGAGAAGTTTTATTAGAACTCTTTATAATTTAATGATTACAATGTTATTAGGAGGTCTTTGGCATGGAGCTAGTTGGAACTTTATTTTGTGGGGTGGTATTCATGGATTTTATTTGATTTTAGATAAAATATTTATCCAAATGGAAATATTCCAATCGATATCAAGTAAATTAAAGAAAACAAAAATTATTATTTTTTATTTTCTTATTTTGTTTACCTGGATCCCTTTTCGAACCACTGATATAGCTTCTTCAATATTATTTTTTGAGAAAATTATTTTTTGGACTGGGGGAATAGATATTGGAGAATTACTATTTTTATTTTTTATTTATTCATTGTTAATTTCAATTGATTACCCTGCATTTAAACTCAATGATGATCTTTTTTTAAGAAAATTTCCGAATTGGTTTTCAGGAGTAATTATCTCTTTGGGAATATTTGGTATAATATTTTCTATGGTAACCCAATCATCCTCCGCAAGACCTTTTATTTATTTCCAATTTTGAAGAATTTATGAATAAACTAGTAAATTTCTCTCTTTTCACAATAACATTGATGGTTTCTTTAATTCTTGCTGAATTCGGTTTGAGATTTTACCTAAAATTCACTTCTATATATGGTCTTGAAATGCATAAATATGCGAAAGAGCTTAAAGAGCCTAGTAAAATAGAAGGGCTAACACATCAACATAAGCCGAACTCTGAAGCAACGCTAATGGGAGTCAATGTAAAAATAAACGATTTTGGAATACGGGACAACTTCACTCCTAGGCCTAAAGAAAAAAACGAGTATAGAATATTAGTTTTAGGTAACTCTATAACCATGGGATGGGGTGTACAATATGATTATATTTTTACTACATTGTTTGAAAATAAGCTAAATGAAACCTATTCAAACTTAAGATTTGAGGTCATCAATTCAGGTATAGGTAATTATAATACCGTAATGGAATCAATTTATTTAAAAAGCATTCTGCAGGATGTAAATCCGAATGAGATTATACTTCATTTTTACATTAATGATATCGAAAGAATATCACAGAAAAAAAGTAATTTTCTTGTTAAACATTCCTACCTGTTTGCATATATTTATCTAAACTTTAAACAATCAGCAATTATTAACTTTTCAAACTTCAATTCGACAGGAAAATATTATTTAGATTTATATACAGGAGAAAATGAAGACCGATCTAAAGCTCAAAATGCAATTTTATCTATAAATGATCTTTGCTTTCAGAATGACATTAAATTTAAAGTGCTGATACAACCAGATTTACATGATCTATCATATGATAGCGACCAATTCAAATGCCATTTAATAATTAGAAAGTTCTTAGAAAATAATAGAATTAGATATGTTGATCTTTTTGATGACTTTTCAGAAAATTTAGAAAATGAACCAGAAAAAATATGGGTGCATCCTAATGACCCTCACCCTAACTCATTTGGACACAAAATAATGTATCATAGGTTAATAAAGGAATATAAAAATCTTAGATAGACCATATTTTAACTACTTTATCACAGCATATTGAATCAACACAGACATAACTTATTTCTATTTTTTTTATTAATCTCTTTACCATTTTTCGAATATGGTTTTGATTACCTTTTTGGAGATAAAGATGGAAACATTGCTTCTTTCCGTTTGTCAACAATAATCAAAATAATACAAGTCATAATATTCTCGTTTTTAGCATTAAGACTATATCTAATTAAAGTAAGTTACTTTTTTGTTTTTATTTTTTTTATATCAATTCTTGTGGTATTCGATGTTAAAAATAAAATTTTAAAGGATCGGTATGTGAACCCTCATTTACATCCACACCCTTATGTAGGTTTCACAGGTCTTCCTAATCAATTTAAGCATAATCATGATGGTTTTTTGGGACCTAATATAAATCAAGCATCGGCAAAGGATTATACAATAGCTTTTTTTGGAGCTTCAACTGGGTATCGAGGAAACCCAAGCCTTCCTACATTAATTCAGAGAAATTTGATTGAAAAGAACTTTAATAATGGCAACGTTTTCATATCAAACTATTCAACCGAATCTTCTATTCATAATCAGCATTTGCATATGGTTATAGAGTTTCTTTTAGATCAAAAAATTGATTTAATAATTTTTTATGGCGGTTGGAATGAAACTGCTGGACAAACTGGATATGCAAGAATAGTCCCTTTTGATCATAAACCAGGATTCCCAAGTAATTTTTTCTACATTCATGATGTTCCGTATTGGAAAAAGATATTAATAGAAAATTCACCCATTTTTCATAATTATAAACATTTAATAATCAATGAAAGTTATCACAAAAGATCCTTACTATCGAAGGATTGGAATGATCAACTAATTCAAAACTATTTTCAAACATTAAATAAGACATTTAATGTTGTCAAAACAATTAAACCAAATATTAGTGAAAAGTGTAGTTTCATTGCATTTTATCAACCCTTTGATTATAAAACAATGGAAAATATTAAGGAAGTAAATGAGGAAATTGTTAAAAGAACCGAATATATTCCATATCTATACAATGTCTCAGGCGCGTTGGATAATATTAAGGATCCATATCTTGATGGTGTCCACAGTACAGATCAGTCAAGAAAAGTAATGGCAGAAGTTCTTTCTGACATAATTATCAATTCACAAACAGGTATTGTAGTCAATAAAGAATAAAAGTCTTTCATAACCAAATCAACCAATCTAAATCCTTAAGATTATTCTATTTTTCAAAGCCACTCTAACGTTATATTAAAACTACTGTTGTTATTATACTATTTTCTTAACTCTTCACTCATAGCTTTTAGTAAAGATTTTTCATGTGTGACTTCTAAATCACCAGCAAGTTGCCAAAACATAACTCCAGGTAGGCCAAGCCTATTACTTTCTTTGACTTTTTTTATCACAGTAAAGACTCCATTAAATCCATATTCTTTTTTAAAAGGATCATATTGTTTTTTGTAAGAAATGACGTCAATATTGTTATCAAGATTAGGATGAATCTCTATGATATCTTTATAAAATAAGTATTCTTCCCCCCACCCTGCTCGTCCGTAAAATGGTATACCGACTACAATTTTAGATTTTGGAATTCCAAAACTATTCCAATGATAAACTGAACCTTGATCCCCAAATACAGAATCAAAGGTAGAATGTTTAGAACCTAAATCATTATCATAGTTCATTAAAGCAACCCAATCTAAAAAATGCCACCAGCCATTTTTTGGAAAATGAGCAATTTGTCTCTTTGGTGAGTACCATACACGATTCAAATTCAAAATTGCTGCTGAAAAAGATTTTGTTCCTTTTCCAAATTCAGCATCCAATGCCTCTCGGAACTCCTTAATAAATTTTATATAATGATCTGTAATGGCATTATTTATTTCTTCCATATGATCTTTATTATCAATCCACGATGGCTCCCAATCACAATCAAAACCATCGAAATTATATTTTTTCATGAAACTTATAATATTTTGGATAAGTTTTTTCCTGTTTTTAGAAACTCCCATCAATTCAGAAGTAACCTTGAAGCCACCTCCACCAAATGAAATGATAGCTTTTACGTCATTCAGGTGCGCAGTTCTAACTACATCTTCAAGATTTTCCCAACCAGGTGTCATTATTACTTTTCCATAGGAATCATAAGGACGTAAAAATGAAATTGCAATATGGGTCATTTTTTTCAATTGAAGTTCTGTGGGTTTATAACCATCAATTATGTAGCCCATAAGAATAGATTTAGCTGGAATTTTTCTAGTTTGGTAATGTGCATTAGTTGCTAAAAATTTTGAGGAAGTCTTTAAATTAGATAGACTATCAATTTCACTCATTTCGTGAGTATTCATTTTTGTTTTATTAATTAAACCGCATGAAATAAAAAATATTAATTTTAAAATTAATAAAATGAGCTTCACTTAAAAAAACTCCAAAAATATTTAGTTTTTTTATTGATGTTATTCTTAAAGATCATTTATCTATTTTCTCCTTATTCTTCGCTTTTTTTTGGATATATTTTTTATATTTGAAAAATCTTCTTTAAAAAATTCAAATCATTTATATTTTATTCAATTTAAAGATTGCTAAAAATCAACATAAGACACTATAACAAGAAATTAAACACCTTAGGAGTTTGAAAAATGGAAATTAAAGTAAAACTAAATTCAACC
>NZKX01000113.1 GCA_002694025.1 Fidelibacterota bacterium
GTGCTGCTAATTATATAATCTACAGAGACAACAAAGAAATTACTACCATTAGTCAAACATCATATCTTGATGAGGTAAAGCCTGGTAAAACATACGGCTACAATGTAGTAGTAATCAAAAATGATCAATCTATGGGTACTAGATCAATAACAGAATATGGTAAAACATTGATGACGCCTCCTGACAACATTGAAGCTGAAGCAAACAAAAATAATATAAAGCTTACATGGTTCCCTGTTGAAGATGCAACAGGATACAATGTATATCGAGATGGAGAAATTATTAATGCAACTGCAGACAATTCATATACCGATTTTAATTTAAAATATGAGACTGAATATTCATATACTACTTCAACTCTTGACCATCAGGCAGATGAAGGTGATCAGTCTAATAATATTTTTGCCAATACTCACCCTGAAATTTCAAAACCGAAAGGTTTAAAAGCTGATAGTGGAGAGAATCAAGTGTTGCTTAATTGGAAGGCAGCTGACAATGCAATAAAATACTATATTTTCCAAAATGGTTCCTTGGTTGACTCTTCAACAGTTCTAAGTGCCAAAATAACAACTGAAGCAGGAACAGAAAATTGTTTCTCAATTTCGGGTGTGGATCAGTATGGATCTGTAGGTCCAAGGTCAGATGCCGCTTGTGACAAAAGTGTTTTTAGCCCCCCTGACTCAATATCAGTTGTAAATGATAAAAGAAATAATAATTTAATAGGCTGGAAAGCTGTAGAAGGTGCAAGCTCTTATAATTTATATGCGAATGAAAAATTACAAACAAATACCTCAAAGCTTGAAATAACTCTTAAAGGACTAAAATGGGATACAGATTATACTTATTATTTAACATCATTAACAGAAGATGGGATTGAGGGTCCAAAGTCTGGAGAATATTCTGTAAGAACTCCCAAATTATTTACCATAAATGGTGTCCTATTCGATGAAAATGGAGATGATAAAAATGTAGATCAAGCAAAAGTTTTTCTATATGATTCATCGAGTACAAATCTTTTAGAAGAATATGTTGTTTCTAGAAATGGAAAATTTAGTTTGGAAAATGAAATTATTGCTGGAAAATATGTAATAATGGTTTATGGTAACGGCAGTGGTAACGGAGGCGATAGGGTAGAAATTAGTAATAGAGATATTGAAAACCTTAGAATTAACTTATCCACCGAAGGGCTTAGGCCGGAGGTCTGGGTTGAAAGAGGAGTTGGGCAACTAACAGTCCATTGGTCTGATATACCTCAAGCTAAATCATACAATATTTATAAAAATGATAGACTAATTCAGAATATCATTAGTGACACTTCATATGTTGATATCGTTGCTCCAGGAGTCCCAACATCCTACATGGTAAGATCAATTGATCTTTATGACTTAGAAGGTCCCACCTCAAATACAGTTACAGAAAAGGCGTCTTATGCACCTCCAGAGCTGTCAATTACGGTCGTTGCAGGCGGCTATACTGTCGAGGGAAGTGGAAGACACATTGACCTAAGTTGGCCAGAGGTACCTGGCGTAAAAAAATATGCACTTTACAGGAACGATGAACTATTAACAAAAACAACAGATTTTATTTTCGAGGAAAGAAACCTCAATTGGAACACTACCTATGTTTATTCTATTAATTCCATAGATGCAGATGATTTTGAGGGAGTTAATTTTGTTGATACTGTAACTACTCACCCAGAAGTCACAGCCCCCAATTTTACTCTTGAAGGTAAAGTTAACTCAATAAAAATTTCTTGGGATGCAATACCTGGAATGGAAGGGAAATATAAAATATTTAGGAATGGTGGAAATATTGCTGACCTTGATGCTTTAGAATTTATTGATCCGGTTACGCCTGGAACTGAATATTGTTATACCTTAGCTGCAGAAGATACATTTAAAACAGTTGGACCTGATGCTGAGATCCAATGTGCTAAAGGATTTTTTGCACCTCCCGGTAATTTTACAGGTAGAGTATTAAGAAATTATGCTGCCTTTACATGGGAACCCGTTCTTGCAGCATCAGGATACCGAATATATAGGGATAATGAACTAATATTAGATACTCCTGATGCTACTGAGCTTGTTGATGAAAATTTAAAATATGATACATATTATACCTACGAAGCTTGTAGCTATGATAAAGCAGGTGATGAAGGGCCAAGGATAACATACCCAATTACCACTCATGAAGAAGTATTGCCTGTAGATCTTACTGCAGATGCAGATTTGGAAAAAATATCATTGAATTGGACACAGTCAAACCTCAAGGTTGATCATGAATATCGAGTTTACAAAGATGGTGAATTAATCACAGCTACAAAAAAATTGTCCTTCGAAGATTTTACTACTGCAGGCAAATTTTATTGTTACGAGATAAAAGTTGTAGATAAATACGATACTGAGGGTCCTTCTTCAAATTCAGAGTGTAAGAAAATACTAGTAAACTATCCCAGAAAACTTCAAGTTGCAGGCGATGTGAAAAGAGTAATCTTCAGCTTCAAAAAAAGAATTGGAGCTGTGGCATATAATATTTATACGGTTGATAAAGAAACTGATACTTTAGTGTTTCTTACAAAAACAAAAAGTACTCGGTACGAACACAAAGGGTTAGAGTTTGATACTGAGTACTGTTATCAACTTTCTAGCGTAGACGAGGATGGAGATGAAGGTCCTAAATCTCCTACCATGTGCGGTTATGTTCTTCCTCCACCTCACCTTACTTTAATTGAGAAAAAATTCGTTGAAAATACTGGAAATGGTATGCTGGACGGCAGAGAAAATGGTTGGGCAATATTCACAATTGTTAATGATGGTCGAAGCCCAGCAAGAGAGCTTAAACCATGGCTTAAACCTAGGGAAGGGACAATGACGCCTTCTCTTAAAATTGATTCTGTTTCTACAATCCCACTGCTTAATGTAGGCGACACGATTCAAGTAGAGTTTTCAATTTATGCAAAATTAAAAATTGAATCGGGAGATCGAGATTTTGAGTTTAGAGTAAAAGAGTTCTCCGGACAGGATTTGGATCCAGAACCCATGTCCTTTCCTACATTAAAAGTGACACCTCCAAATTTAGTGGTAACTGACTTTTCTATTGACAGCGAGTGGGGACAAAATTATCTACCACTTAATGAAGTTGGAACCTTAACTATTAGAGTACAAAACCTTTCCATTGGTTTAACGGATACTGCGAGTGCAAAGTTTAGTCGTGATAGCTCTTTTATATCTGTCGATGCGGATGAGCTTCATGAATTTGGTTTGATAGGCGGTGGTGAATATTTTGATTTGAGTTTCGAAGTAATGTCTAGACAAAAACACTTCACAATAGAACTTGAACTATACGATTATTTTGAAACTAGAAAAATTTTTCCTATACACATAGAAACCATGAAAACTTATAAAGGCAAAAAGGATTTAGCTGTTTATAAATCACCATACCCAAAAAATATAATAATTGGAAAAGAATTTAGTAAACCTGAACTACTATCTAATATCCCAAAAGGAATTTTAAATAGAGATGCTATAGGAATCGTCCTTGGCAATCCTTCTTTTTTAGATTCTACGATTAATTATAAATCTTCTACTTCTAGAAACGTCAAACAGGTGCGTGAATATTTTTATAAATTTTTTGGGATGGAAGATCATGAAATTGTTCCGAGTCAATATTGGCTTTATAATAATGGTATATCAAGCAACGACTTTAGGAATATATTTGATCCAGGTTTGGGATATGTTAAAAATAAAATAATTTCAAACCTTGAATATTCTCTTAAAGATACTATTGATATATTTGTTTATTTAAGTGGAGAAGGTACAACTATCAACGGCGAAAAGGTTTTGCTACCGTTCGATGCAGATGAATCTAAAACTACATCCTTTTATAAAGTAAAGGATTTGTATAGCGATCTAGAGGCCATTCAGTCCATGTCAGATGTAGGTGATGTAACCTTATTTATGGATGTTGATTTTAATAATTCATCATTTGCTCAAAATTTAGTAAAGGTTGGGGAAGATAAAGAACTAGAAGGAAAAAAGAAAAAGAAAAAGAAAAAGAAAAAGAAA
>NZKX01000135.1 GCA_002694025.1 Fidelibacterota bacterium
AAATCGAGGTTGAACATTTTGAAAGAAAGTCTGGAGAAACTAAGTATGGATTTGAGAGAGTAATTGCTGTAATAGTTGATTCTATATTGCTTTATTTAACTGATGGATTTGTGAATACTGCAAGATATTCGCTTTCAAAATTATCATTTATTTTTGGAGCAATTTCGGCTCTTTTATTTGCTATTTCATATTATCAAAAAATAATAAATTTAGTTTTTGTTCATAGAAACCCATTATTCATAATTGGCATCGTATTTTTCATAATTTTTCTTCAATTATTTACTTTTTCATTAATTTCATTTTTTTTAGAAAATAAAAAGAATGATTAAATTATGAAAACTTTAGATTTTTTTAATAAATTAAAAATTCTCACAACAAATCATACACTTAAAAGATATGGTAATGATTCAGACGGAGGTTACGTTGCACCCAAAGAGATTATTCACAATTTAGATTATTTAATAAGTATTGGTGTAGAAGACAACATAAGTTTTGAATTAGACCTTATGGGGCAAAATAAAAATTTACAAACTATATTAGTTGATGGTACGATTGAAAACTTTATTCCACCTGAAAATGTAAGATTAATCAATAAAAACCTTTCATTAAAAAACGATAATGAATATATAACACTTGAAGAAATATTAAAAGATATAGATAGCGAGAACATTGCCCTGCAGATAGATATAGAGTTCGATGAATGGGAGATTTTTGATAACTTATCTATTGAAATATTGAAAAAATTTAAATTAATTATTATTGAATTACATTTTGTATTTATCGATGAAAAAAAACTCTTAAAAAGTCAAAAATTGACACCTTATTTTAAAGAGTTCTATAACAACACCTATACAAAGATAAATAAAATGATATTAAAAAAATATGATAATGTTCTAACTAAGTTTCTTAGTAATTTTTCAATTATTCATTTACATGCGAACAATTCACTTAAATTGATAAATTATGACGGGATAACCTTCCCCCCTTTATTAGAAGTAACATTCTTAAACAATACTGAAATTAAGAAAAGTAATTTATATTCTGGAGAACTGCCTATAAATAATTTAGACTTACCAAATAAAAAAGATAGGGAAGATCTATTTAACTTTTTTCCTTTTGGAGTAAACGTATGAGCAACGCAGTGGTAATTGCTGGAATAAATAGCGCAATAGGCATTTCATTAGCATCTGAATTTTTAAATAGAAATGTTCAAGTTATTGGATTAACACGAAAAAATGAAAATAATTACTTTGAAAATAGTCTTTACACTCAAATAAATAAATTTAATTATTCAGATCTCTCTGATTTACTAAATCTTGAGTTCAATATGTTTATTAACTGTATTGGAAAATATTCTGATCTTACTTTTAAAGACTTAAATAAAAAAGAAATTGTTGAAATGTACCAAAGTAATCTGATATTGCCTTCGGTAATAATTTTAGAGGTATTCAACAAGTTTTTAAATCAAGATAATGGATATATAGTTAATATAAATTCTGTTGCTGCATTAAGTTCAAATCCTGATAATGAAATAATTTACTCTTCAAGTAAAGCCGGCTTAAAAACCTTAATTGAATCATTGCAAACTGAAGTAGCAAACCACAAGTCCAATGTAAGAATAGTAGATGTATTTTCTGGAGCTTTTAAATCAAATATTACAAAAAAAAGAAATGACTATTCCAAATTAATAGATCCAAATGAAATAGGTGCATTATTAGTTAGTCAAATCCTGAATAGAAATTCATTTATTCAGGATAAAATTTATATTAAAAGAGATATTTATTAATAAATTAGCTTGTTAATATATGTTCTTATGAATGACTACGATATTAATTCATTAATTGATACAAAATTATCTAAGAGGTCTAAAGATATAAGGCTTGAGTCTATTAAAATTTCTAAAGCAAATGGGGGGTATCATTATGGGGGTTCATTTTCATCAGCTGAGATATTGATAACTTTGTATGACAAGATTTTAACAGACGAAGACAAATTCATTTTAAGTAAAGGGCATGCTTGCTGGGTATATTATGTTTTACTTCAAGAAAGAGGATTTAATCCAGTACTAGAGGGGCATCCTCACTTAGATTTACAAAATGGTGTTCATTGGACTACAGGAAGTGAGGGTCACGGATTTCCTGCAGGTATTGGAATTGCATTTGCAATGAAACAAATGAAAAAAAAGGGAAAAGTTTATGTTTTAATGGGGGATGGCGAGTGTCAAGAAGGCACAACATGGGAATCATTACTACTAGCTTCCCATTTAGAACTAGACAATTTAGTAATAATTGTGGATTACAACAAAATACAAGGTTCAGGATATGTAAAAGATATTTTGCCTATGGAGTCAATTTTATCAGTAGTAAATTCTTTAAATTGGGAAATGATGGAAGTTAATGGACATGACCTAGGGTCTATTGAAAATGCTATAAAAAATATGAGTAAAGATAAAACTCCCAAATTTATTTTTGCACATACAGTAAAAGGAAAAGGTGTTTCTTACATGGAAAATGCACCAGAATGGCATGCAAAATGGCCTGATCCAGAACATGAAAAGATTGCAATAGATGAGTTAAGCAAATGAGAAGAGCATTTGGAAAAACAATTGTTAGCCTTGCAGATAAAGACCCAAATATTTTTTTAATTTCAGGTGATGTAGAACAAGAAATGGATGAGTATAAAGCAAAATACCCTGATAGATACTTGAATGTAGGCTTGTGTGAACAGTCAATGATAAGTATGGCTGCTGGAATGGCTCTTGAAGGATTAAGACCAGTTGTATATTCAATCACACCTTTTCTTATTGAGAGACCTTTCGAACAAATAAAAATTGACATCGACGAAAACAATCTTCCTGTAATGCTTGTAGGTCAAGCAGATTATCCAACACATGGACCAACTCACAGGCCTCTTAACCCTGAGATACTAGTAAGCATGCTAAAAAATACTATGGGCTATTTTCCTAGAAATTTAATGGAAGCAGAAAAAGCTATGCTCGATGCCTATTTAATGAGAACACCATCCATAATTTCATTAAAAAAAGATGGTTTACCTTTTTTATAAAAAGTTAATTTTATTTTCTAAATTTCCAATCGTTGCAACACCTCTTTGCTGAACAATCTCAATTGCAGCATTTTGAGCTTTGATAATTGAATCGTTTACATTGTCATTATTTAGAATTGAGTCAACGAAAACAGCTAAGAACGTGTCGCCTGCACCTGAAAGGTCTCTTGTTACTACTGTTTTATTAATTTTGAAATGATCATTATTAAAGAAACACCCATTTGCTCCGTCAGTGATTATAGTTTTTGAAATTAAGGAGCTAGAGCGAAAAAAATCTTCTGAACGAAGAAATTCTTTCATATTAATTTTGATGTAATCAACATCTTTAGCCCAGTCACCAATTAATTTATTAGATTGTAAAAATACTAATTTATGTTTACTAGAAATCTTTTTAATATCTTTTTCTGAAATAAAACCTTTGTCATGATCTGTCAAAACAACTGCGTCATAAGAGTCAAATACTATTGAATTATTTTCTTTGTAAGAATCTTTTTCTAAAACAATATCATTTTCATCTACTCTTAAATGCATGTGATTACTTTCAGTATCTACATACCTAGTTTTTATTATTTTATTTTTGTTGCAAACTAGATCTACTTTATGACCTAGCGAAGATAAATTAGCTGCAACATTTCCAGACATACCATAGTTTTCGATAGTTTCTGAGGGGTTAAATATCGGCACAGGAGCTTCGGGATTAATTCTATTAGAGCTTCCGTAAACAAATTTATCAATACAAAAATCACCTATTACAAGAATTTTCTTACTCAAATACAATCACCCCCCTCCCAAAAAACTCTTTACTATTTTCCATTAAATTAAAAACATGATTAATTTCTTCTAAATTGTAATAGTCATAAATCAAATTTTCTAATTTTATATTTTTGTTGGAGTAAAGATCGATATATTCTTGAATTTCAATATCAGGATTTATGTCACCTCCAGAAGTGTCAAGTAGTGTTTTGTTGTTAAAATTTTCAACAAAATTCTCAAATACTAAATTTTCATTATTCTTAGGTTGCCCAACTAGTACAGCAGTTCCTCCAGGCTCTAAAAGCTCATAAGAATTTTTAATAAGCCCAATATTACCTGTAGTTTCAATATTATATTTTGGATATTGACCCAAGATATTAATAATCTCATCCCTGATGTTTGGAGTGTTTTTTGTATTGATTAAATGACTAGCTCCAAACTCTTTGGCTTTGTTTAGCTTAACATCAGATTGATCAACAGCTATTATATTTTTTGGTTGTTTCAAAAAAGCTGCGATTACAATATTTAGTCCAACTCCTCCCACACCATAAATTAATATGGAATCATTTTTACTTAAATTAATTTCATTATTTATGACCCCCATACCGGTAGTAATTGCACAACCAAACAAACTTAAATATGAAAAATCCAAATCAGTATTAACTTTTGTTATCCTATTTTCGGACACAACAGAAAATTCACTGAAAGTTGTAATTAATCCAGATCCAACAGTTCCATGTTTTGATTGATATTTTGGGAATTCAGAGTCAACACCACTACTTTTACGCCAGTGCATAACTACTTTATCACCAGGCTTTACTTTTTCAACACCAGGACCAATTTTTTCTACTATTCCGCTTCCTTCGTGTCCCATTAAGCACGGCAAAAATTCTTCTTTTATTTTTATACCTTTTTTTTGATTTAACTG
Organism: Fidelibacterota bacterium; assembly: GCA_002694025.1. The sequence goes on from NZKX01000135.1 coordinate 4,745, forward strand.
AGCACCGCAAACTCCAGCCGCTTTTATTTTTACAAGAACCTGGTTTTTTGATAATTCAGGTATAGTTAAATCAAAAATTTCGAGATTAGAATTTAACGAGGTTAGTACAGCAGCTTTCATCTTAAGTAATTAACATAATTTTTTATACCTTTTTCCAGAGTAAATTGTGGAGACCAGTTCAACATAAATTTATTTTTATCAGCTTGAGTAAAAAATTGATAACCATCTGGAATACTACTCTCACTCTTATAGGTGTATTCTATATTTAGCAAATTTAATACTTCTTCAAATTTTCTGGCTTTTCCAGTGCCAACATCATAAACCCCTTTGTCAACTTCATAAAATACAGGATGTAATGTTGCTGAAACAACATCATCTATATAAACAAAATCTCTTTCAGGTTCTTTTGGAAATAATTCAAACTCATTTTTTAGCCAAGCTTGATATGCAACTGAACTCATTTCTTGTTTTTTTTCTTCACCTGGACCATACAC
>NZKX01000018.1 GCA_002694025.1 Fidelibacterota bacterium
TCCACTCTTTTAAATGATTATATGTTACCTTCTGGTTTTCTGTTAGCCCCTCCTGATTTACCGCTAATATTTTGGGTAAAACTTCAAGCGCGAAATTGGATATATAATCTAGCTGTATTAACTCCATATCTTTTGAAGTATGCGTCCACTTCTCCTCAACAAGTTTATTTATTCTTGCCGCCCTACTCGGATCAGCCCATAGACCGGAAATATAATAAGGAAACCCTTCTCCTATAGTTTTGTTATTGGCTGTAACTATAAACCCACTACTAGGGTTGTATAGATATGGCATTTTCCCATATGGGATTTTACCTGCCCAGTCATATCCTTTCAGGTAGCCCGGGCGAGGTATTAAACTGTAGCCTTCTTTCCGTATTGGAACATAAACCGCCGGCCTCCACCCTATGTTTCCTTCCACATCAGCATATACTATGTTTTGCCCAGGAACTCCAAAGTTTTTTATAGCAGATGAAAAATCACTCCAGTTTTTCATTGTTGTCATGCTTATCCACGCATCCATTTCTTTTGTTATCCAATGGCCTGTCCAAGACATACTTACAACTTTATCTCCACCCTTTAGCAGTGGATGAATGTCACTTATGACCGGACCATGGACTGAGGTTCTAACAACTATTGTTGTATCTTTTCCTGATTTTAAGGGAATTACTTCTTTTTCCTTTAAAAAAGATTTCCATTTTCCATCATGCAGGTATTGATCCTTATTTGCGGGATTTAGCTTTTCTATAAAGAAATCTAAATCATCTACCATACTATTTGTAAAACCCCATGCTGTATTTTGATTTTGACCTATAACTGGTATTGGAATTCCGGCTAAACAAAAACCTGAAACATTAAATCTTCCACCTTTTAAATAAATCTCATACCATCTTGGTGGTTGAGAAAAAGCTAAGTGTGGATCATTAGCTAAAAGAGGCTTTCCTGTTTTTGTTCTCTGACCGGAGACAACCCAACTATTCGATCCTATATCTGCACTGAAATCTCCAAAAAGGTTTCTTAACAACATTTCCTGGCCTAACACTTCCGTGTAAACAGGTGTCATACCCTGGTTACTAATCTTTGCAATGCTAGGTATATCATATTCACCACCAGGAATTAATTCTAACAATTTACCCTCACCAAAATATTCTGCTATCGCACCAAACACAATTTCTGGCTTCCAGGAGCCAGACATTTCATGGGCCATCATCCGTGTATAACCAGCAACAATTACCGGATCCCACAATAACGGCTCCATCCCTAAAATTTTAAACTCAACAGGTAAATCATTTTCTGACTCTTTAATCCAATAATTTATTCCTTCGCAAAAAGATTCAAAAATTATTTTATTCTTTGGATCCATGGCTTTTACTAATTGAACGGCAACCTTTTCAATTCTCCATGTCCTTAGATATACATCTGTTTTTATGTAAGAGTCACCCAAAATCGATGCGAGCTCTCCTTTTACGGCCAACGCCACCATAGATAATTGAAACAAACGTTCTCTAGCTGCAATATAACCAGCTACGAAGAATAGGTCCTTTTCGTTTTCTGCAAAAATATGGGGAACACCATATGTATCCGTGTAGACTTCTACTTCCTTCTGAATAGTTGGAAGGGCTATTTCTCCTGAGTATGTAGGTAATGGAGAGTAGATCCACTTTAGAAAAACACCTAAGCTAAAAGATATTGTAAACAACAAAAACAATATCCATTTGGTTGATTTCTTCATTTCTATATTATTTCACCTTCGGTTTTTTGAAAACAAAAGCCAGCTATCTGGATCTAATCTATATTTAGAGCCCTTCAAAAAAGCTACTCGTTTGGGCTCATTATTAATTTCTAGTCTTCTTCTTATTTTCCCATCGATCCCATCATATGATATCTCTACTGGCATTTTAAAATTTTTATTCTCCCACCACAAATCAACAAACCTGTGATTCTTATCCTTATTTTCCTTTATGTTAAGAACTGGTAGATCATTCTTATACAAGTATATATCAAAAAACCAATGAAGATCTAAATTGGTGTTTTCGTTTATAAGAGATATGAATTCTTTTGTAGACGTTTGATTCTCTCCTAGCTTTTTGGGCATTTCTATAAACTCTTTCAAACTAGACTTAAAAACTTTGTCTCCGATAATATATCTCAGCATATGTAGAATGTAAGCCCCCTTATAATACACGTCGGTTCCTGATGCGTGGTGACTGGTTCCATTCGCACCCATAATTATAGGGAACTCATTTTTAATATTGTTTTTGAATCGATCCTTCACAAACCCCACTGCATTGTCCCATCCATATTTTTCTTCAATAAATAAAGCTTCTGAATATGTGTCAAAGCCCTCATGGATCCAAAAGTCTGACCAGTCTGCTACACTAAGGTAGTTACCCCACCATTCATGCCCCATTTCATGAAGAAGAATAAAATCATATCCAAGTTTTGTTTTTTTATAATTGTTCCCGTACGCGTTAATTGTTTGGTGCTCCATACCCCAATAAGGAGTGTGAACTAATCCAAATTTTTCCTTCATCCAAGGATATTGTCCAAAATTATTTGCAAAAAAGTTTAGATATTCCTCAGATAATGCTATTAATTCCTTCGCTCCTTTTTTTGCTTCCGGGAGAACATAGTACACAATTTTTAATGGTTGATCTAAAACATATCCTTGTGATTCGACTACATTAAAGTTTCCCAATGTAACATTGATATTATAAGTGCTTATAGGGTATTTAGTTCTCCAATGCCATGACGTCCATCTATCAGGAAGTTTCTTTTTTGAAATCAACAACCCATTAGATACGGCCATTAATGGATCTGGAGCTGTAATTATAACCTCTGCGCTATCTGCTTTATCACTGGGATGTTCTTTACATGGATACCAAATATATGCCCCGTTCGCTTGGCATGAAACACCAACCCAGGGGTCACCATTTTGACTCCTACCCCACGTAAAGCCACCATCCCAAGGAGGACGTTTGGCTACCGGAGGACAACCCCCGTATTTAACCTCTAACTGATTTAAATTGTCCAAATCAATACTTGGGGTTTTAATAAAAATCTTATGCCCGTTGCGCTCGAAACTAAGGCTTGTTCCATTAACTGACACACCAGAAACTGAATAAGTTTTATGCAGATCTATTTCTAAAAATTGCGTTTCATCATTTAGTATAAATTGAATAGAAGATGTACCCTTAATAGCTTTAGCGTGGGGGTCAATTTTTAAATCTAAACTGTAATGTTTGACATCCATAGCTTTTTGATTTTTAGATAGCAGGCCTCCACTTTTCACATCTAGCCCATAAAGAAAACAACCCATTAAAAAAAAAACTGTTGTTAATTCATTTGTTCTCGTCAAGACTTTAACACATCATATTGATATTGAAAAATTCCGTTTTTCTTATCGACCTCGACTAGAGATGTAAACTTAACTTTCAACTCTTTCATAATAGGGCCATCAAAAAGGAATACGCCCTTCCCAAAGACATAGGGGTGCGGAGTAATATATAGATGCGTTAAAAAAGGAGCAAACAGATAATTGGTTTTGCCACCACCAATGATGAAACATTTTTCTGTTTTTATATTTTTTAACACCCCCTTTGCGGTGTCTTCTCTATTGATAACTATGGTTTCTCTACCTTTAAGGTGTCCATAAAGAGTTTGTTTGGTATTAAAACCCATAACAACAGGAAAGCCCATTGTTTGTTTTTTAAAAACATGTAGATCTTTTGACCACGATGTTATTTCCAGGTTGTCTCTAGCGATAAATCCATCAATTGTTACCGCAGCTATTAATACAACCTCCTTGGGCATTTTTATTTATTCATATCGTTTTGAATCTTTCCAACTATTTAAACTGTCAAAGGAAGATTTAACACCCTTTGGGTTTTCGTGGTTTTTCGCAAAGGAAAGAACGTTTACCATTTTTCTTGTTTCTGGAGATATAGTGTTAGTTAGCAAACTAATAACTGATTCTTTTTTAAGAGAATTTAAAGCCTCAATCGTTTTTTTGTCTCTAAGATAATCTGCTTCATTTTCAAAAATTATATTTTTAAGCTTCATCGCTCGCTCAGCAATAGTCATTGGTGATTTCTCAAGTTTTTCGACTTCAGACTTAATTAACTGGTTAAATGTTTCGTCGTCCATGTCTTCAAAAATTTTAGGTGTGGTAGATATGAATTTTTCTGCTCGTTCATTTACATCGTCAGCGGCATACTCACCTGATTGGATTAAAAAACTTAAATAATAATTTTTTTCCTTATTATTGGGATAGGAGCCTACGATATATCCAAGTTGTTGATTAGTTCTCATTTCAGTGAAAAACGGTTGCTGCAATGCGGAACCAATTACTTTAGTTATGGCTCTTAGATTTGGGCTATCTTTTCCTATTAAATACTCTCTGTAAAAACAAGAATTGTTTACTAAAAGTTTATTTACGTATTGTATTGTTTCGGGTTTATCGAGCTCTAAATACTCTACATTGAATGCTTCGCTCTTCTTAATTCCTTTTGTATTTGTTTTTTCTTGAAATAAAACAACCACCTTTTCAGCATCTTTTTCTTTAAAATCGCCATAAACCATAACCTCTAAAAAAGTGTTCTTGTATAGTGACTTCGCAAACTTTTTAATGTCAGCTAATGATGTAGACTCTGCAACAGGAAGCGACTCTTCCCAGGAATATTTGGTTTGCATAAATAGGCCCATACCAATTTCTCTTGTTTGTTGATATGCATCAGAGAGAGCAAAGTTTTTATAATCCCTCACTGTTTTATCTTTAATAGCTAAAAACTGTGATTCCGAAATTGAAAAGTCAACTATGTGTTTCAAAATGAGGTCGTATAAAACCATTGCAGATTCTTTATACCCACTAACATCAATATATATGCCTTCATATCCCTCCTTAACTGAAAAATTAAGTCCAGCTTGTTTTGCTGGATAACCTAACTCGTTAAGGGATTCGTTAACACACTTTGCATAAATTTTGGAGTGAACTCGGTGTGTAAGGTTCATTGTTGTTTTTGGAAACATTATTTTCAAGCCTATGACACCCTTTGGCCGCAAAAACTCGTGATCCTGACCAAAATACAACTTAACTCCTTTTTCATCTATTAAAAGCTCCGGATAAACATTGTCTTTTAAAGATCTTGCCGGTACAGAAGCTTTTTTGGGTATAAAAGGATTAGGTTCAGGAATTAAAAACTCTTCATGAGTCTCTAACGTCATTAATTCTTTATAAAAGTCGTCATCTTCTCTGTATAAATATGGAGCTTCATAAAAATGTTCTTTTTGGTCTGTTTCAACACCTTTTGCAATCAACATAGCTAACATGTTATCTGGTCTTATATTATCTAAAATAAGATCATACGCGGATGAAGAAAAGTCAGAGTATAAATAATTAACTCTCCCTACATCTTCAAGAGGATACATCATCGCTTCGTTTGCGAGCTGGGTAGCTCTCCACATCCCTTCCCCTTTGCTTCCATATATTTCGTTAAGCGAAGCCATCGCCTTTAGCTCATCAAAAATATGCTTTTGTTGCCCTTTTTTCTTCATTAAATCAACATAACTCATTGTTGACTTGATAACTTCCCTGTAGTTTTTTTGTCCTTCCTCTGTAAGTCCAATTCGTACAGATGCATTACCATAATCGCCAGTTTCCGCTCCAGCTCCCGCAGAAAGAGACAAAGCCCAACCTTTATTTTTAAGATAAGAAAGCAAACTTCCTTTGCCTTCATAACCTAAAATAAATCCGAACTGTCTGCCCGGTTTACTTTTGTATAGATGTCTTGTTCCAGGTAAAGAAAAAAGAAGATTCAGGTTTCTAACATCTTTAACAGGGTCTATTTGAATAAGTCTAAATGTTTCTTTTTTTTCTAAAAATTCTGGGTCATATTTATTTCGTTCAAGATTATAATTTTTTACAAGAGAGAAATATTCACGGCTCCAAATTTCCATTTGCTCTAGAGAATGAGTACTGAGCAAGGCGATTCCCATTCTATTTGCACTATAGTGTTGCTTGTAAAATTGAATCAATTCATCTCTTGTTATATCTCCAAGCGTTTCTAGGTTGCCTGTTCCAAATTTTCTCTCAGGGTGGCCCTTTTTTGCAAATAAAGAAGCTATTCTAAACTGCCTCCAATTATCATTCAGCATGTTTTTTTGATGCTCAGAATTAACAGCGTTAACCTCTCGAGATGTATACTCTTCAGTAAAAAGAGGACTAATAAAAAATTGAGAAAACCTGTCTAGGGCTCCTTCAAACCCGTCCGGTAGCACTTGAAATTGATAATTGGTGTGATCACTGGCAGTATAAGCATTAGAATAGCCTCCATAAGTCTTTAAATAACTACTATATTCATCAACATCAGGATATTTTTCTGTTCCTAAAAAGAGCATATGTTCTAGAAAATGAGCTAAGCCCTGACGGTCATCAGGATTGTCAAGTGAACCTACCTCTACAGAAACAGATGCAGCTGACACGTTAAATTTTGGGTCAGAATGTAGATAAACTTTAAGTCCATTTTCCAAGACTAGGGTTTTACTCTGAGATTTATCTAGGGGATGTTTCAATATTTTATTTGAAGTACAGTTTGTAAATAAAACAGCAAAAACAAGAGTAAGGGTTAAAGGTTTTTTCACAATTTTTCTCCACAAGTTAAGTATCTAAAGCCTTTTCAACGATATAGATAAGATGTTTGCGGTGTGCTCTTGTTTGATCGTTGGTCCCGCTTGTTTTTGCCGCATATTTTTTAATTTTGTTTAAATTGTTAAA
>NZKX01000019.1 GCA_002694025.1 Fidelibacterota bacterium
AATGAAATTTTTCCATCATCAATGAGAATTTTAGCGCCTTTTTCAACGATTTGAAATTTCACATCCTTAGATATAGGAATGACATTTTTTCCGCTTCTTTCACTGCTGATATATACTTGATTCCCACTCTGGATTTTAATAGAGGTTTTTAATCTATTTACTCGAATTTTAGGACCTGCAAGGTCAGCTAATATTGTCGGTCTTATACCAGATTCTAACTTACATGATCTGATAAGATCAAAGCACTTAGCTTTTTCAGTTTTAGTTCCATGGGAAAGGTTAACTCTAAAACAAGTAACCCCATTTTTTATAAGATATTGTATTTTTTTTTGCGTAAGACAACTTGGACCAACTGTTGCAATAATTTTTGTTTTCATATCTATACTAAGTTTCTTTTTTTATAAACTTTAACATTCAATTTAAAAAATCATTCGCAACCAATTTAAATTGTAAAATAGGAACATCGAATTGTTCTCCATTTTGGTCGGCCATTCTATAACTTCCTTTCATAAACCCTATTGGGGTTTGTAGAGGGCAAAAACTAGTATATTCAAAAAAATCTTTTGGAAATATGCTTGGTGTTTTCCCAACAACACCTGGCCCATGAACATCTTCAGAACGTCCTTCACCATCTTTAATGTGCCAATAGCGACTTAAAAGCTTTACGACTTCTTTAGAATTATTTATGATTTTTACCCGGTATGAAAAGAAATAATATGGCTTTAAAGGATCTGACTTTTCGGGTAAAAATTCAGAGTATGTTTGTATTTTAATATGTTTTTCCAACATTCAAAATTAAATCCTTTATCTTTGCCATCCCATTGATTCCATTATAATTTTTATCTCACATGAATGAATTCACTCGATCATTTTATGCAATTATAAGTATTCTTTTAATAGGGTTTATTTTATTAATTACCGGAAATAATTCTTCTGCTGCAGAAATAACAGAGGATGAAGTTATGAACCACATTCGCTACCTTTCCCATGAAAACAGGGAAGGCAGACTTCCAGGGACGAGGGGTAGTAAGGACGTAATCGCATACTTAGTTAAAAACTTTAAATCTTTTGGTGTTAAACCAGGAATTAAGGGGTCATATGCTCAGCCTTTTGATATTCAAACAGGAATTCAACTTGGTAAAGAAAACATGTTAGTGGTAAAAAAAGACTCACTTACTGTTAGTCTTGATTATCTTCCTCTTTCTTTTTCAGCTACCGGTAATTTTTTTGGAGAAGCTGTTTTTGCAGGCTACGGCTTCCAAATTGAAGAAGAAAACCTTAAATGGAATGATTACGAAGGACTAGATGTAAAGGGTAAATGGGTTATTGTAATGAGACATAGCCCAGAAAGAGAGGAACCTCACTCTATATATACACGCTATTCCTCTATGCATAAAAAAATGCTTGTGGCTAGAGACAATGGAGCATTAGGAATAATCTTTGTGTCTCAGGTTGAAGATGATGATCTTTACCCCTTGAACTATTTTCCTGGAGTAAAGAATGATAATATGCCCGCAATTATTTTATCAAAAGAAAAAGCAAATCTAATTTTTGACCGCTTGGGATGGTCAATAAAAAAAATCCAGCAAACAATGAACCGCAATTTAAAACCTTTGAATTTTCAGTTAGGGGTTTTAAATATAAACGCCACTATCAGTCTAGACCCCATTATATCTAGAGGCGCAAATGTGGTGGGAGAAATTCGTAGTAGAAATAGACAATTTAGAGATGAGTATATTTTAATCGGAGCTCATTTTGATCATATTGGTTTAGGTGGTCCAGGATCTGGGTCAAGATATCCTGAAAAGGATCAAGTTCATCCTGGTGCAGATGATAATGCTTCAGGGGTGTCTGGATTATTAGAGCTTGCGCAGAAACTATCCGCAAATATAAACTATTTGAAGAGAAGTGTATTGTTGGTTGGCTTTGATGCCGAAGAAAAAGGATTGCTTGGTTCTAAGCACTTTATTCAATCTCCACCAATTAATTTAGATAATGTTATCTCAATGATAAATATGGATATGATAGGTAGAATGTCTGATTCCACATATACAGTAGGAGGGGTTGGAACCTCACCATCTTTTAAATATTTACTTGATAGTTTGAAGCAAGGTAGATTATTTAATTTAACGATGAATAACTCTGGTTTTGGGCCAAGTGATCATGCTCCTTTTTATACTAATGATATACCTGTTTTATTTTTCTTTTCTGGTTTTCACGATGATTATCACACACCAGACGACACATGGCAAAAAATTAACTTAAGAGGAGAAAAACATATACTTGATTTCATTTACGATCTTGTGTTCTATCTTTCCAGAGCTAAAGAAAGACCTGTCTTTCAAGAATCTGGACCCAAAAAAACTCAAATGAACGAAATTAAAAACTTTAAAGTTACTTTCGGTATAATGCCTTCTTATGGAAGTACAAAAGTTGGACTAGAGGTTAGTAGTATATCTAAAAAAGATGGTCCTGCTGCTAAAGCGGGCATGAAAAAAGGCGATGTAATTAAATCAATTAATAATAAGCCTATCAAGGATATTTATGAATATATGGATCGCTTAAATAATATAAACCCTGGAATGACTATCCCTGTAGTAATTGAAAGAGACGGTAAAATAAAAACCGTAAAAGTAACTTTTTAATTAGATTTAGAAACTTCTTCCCAAGCCTCAATACTAATAGTTTTATCTGGAGCCCAGTTTTTCCGTTTATACATTCTAGCTCTTTCCAAATCAAAATTGGAAATTTTTGAAGGGTAATATTTTCTGGAGCCTGTGCACCTTTCTCGAATTTGCTCTGTTAATTCAAGCACAGCCATAACGTAATTGTGCGCATGATTATAAGCATATACAGATTTGTAAATATCACCGTCTTTTTGATAATTATCGCTGTCTTTTTTGTATCCATTCATTCTAAGATAGTTTGCTATACTTCCTAACACGTCAGGCCAACTGTACGGCTCTCTTACTCCATTTCCATTAAAATCGACTGAATACCGGGTAAAACTTGAAGGTATAAATTGCCCATACCCAAAGGCACCGGCGTATGAACCACCTATTTCCTGGGTGTCCAGCTGATCCTTGAAGCAATATTTAATAAACTCGGATAATTCTTTTGTGGCCCACTTACTTCGCCTGGGAATCTCATGTATTTGAGAATAAAGTGCATTAAAAACAGAATATTGTGAGTGGTGCACACCATAATTACTTTCAACACCAGCAATTGTCACAACAATAAAGGGGTCAACACCGTATTTAATAGAAACATCACCAATCAGCTTTTTGTTTTCGTTATAAAACTTAGCGCCTGCAGCAACTCTGGATTCTTTAACAAATATTTTTTTGTATTCCACCCACGGTTTCTTTTCATACGGTTTCGCAAAACGCTCTGCAATGATTTTATGTATTTCTAGTTTTTCATGCGAAAACGCCTCTTCAATAAAAGAAACTGGGACTGCACCATCTAGCTCTTTAAGAACACGTTTATAAGCAACATCATTTTCAATAGCCTTCGGGAAAATTTGCGAAAGCAATAAGAGTAATATCAAATTTTTTTTCATTGGTAATTCCATTCAGCTAAAAAAAGGTTGGTATCTCCTTTCTTTTTTTGGTTTCGATTTGATGCAAAAACAAGATATTTACCACTTGGACTAAACATAGGAAACCCATCAAATCCATCGAAAAATGTAATTCTTTCAAGACCTGAACCGTCTACTTTGATTGAGTAGAGGTCAAAATCTCTTCCTTTTTCATCATGTAAGTTAGAAGAAAAAATTATACTGTTTCCATCAGGAAAAAAATAAGGTCCAAAATTTGCCGCGTTGTTATTTGTTATTTGTTTTTTATTAGAACCATCTGAGTTCATTGTCCATATTTGCAAAGCCATAGGCCTTATAGAGTTTTCTTTAAGTAGTTTTTTATATTGATCTATTTCATTATCACTTTTAGGATGATAAACACGCCATACTATTTTTGAGGCGTCATAATTAAAAAACGCTCCTCCATCATAGCCTAGCTCACTAGTAAGTTGGGTTTTATTTAGACCGTTTGAATCCATTGTCCAAATATCTAAATCCCCACTCTCCATAGAAGTATAAATTATTTTACTTCCATCAAAGGCTACGGTTGCCTCTGCATCATAACCTGAGCTTTTTGTTAATCTTTTTATGGTTTTATCTCTTAAGTCTGTTAAAAAAATATCATAGTCTGGATAAAGCTTCCAAACATATCCTCTACTATAGTCTGGTTTTTCTGGACAGCTTTTATCTCCCAAATGAGTTGAAGAATAAACAACTTTTTCACATTCAGGATATAAAAAAAAACTGCACGTAGTAACACCCGCTCCCGTTGAAACCATTTTTACTGCACCTGTTTCAATATCCATTATATAAATCTGATCACATAGAGAGTCTCCATCGTGGCTTTGAAAAATTAATTGTTTTTCGTCATTCGAAAAATATGCCTCAGCATTTTCACCTGAAAAAGTTAGCTGCTTTAGGTTTAACAACCTTACTTCATCTTCCAGAATTAAATTTTCTTGCACCCTTTCACTTTTTTCTCTGTTTTTGGTGAAAAGAGTTACATACGTAAAAATACCTAACAACATTAACAGAACTACAGTTCTCATAATTATAATTTGTTTTGTTTTAACTAGAATTTTTGTTCAAAAAAAAATAAAACTAATTTATTAAATATCTTAGGTTAGTTTTCATATTTAAGAACGACATTTCCATTTAACAGTTAAGCTTTTTAGAACGCAACTTCAGTCTAATCTAATAACAGAAAGACAAATAAACTGGGTAAGTTATTTTTCTGAACCAAAAAACTGATCTAAATGGTCTTCATAGTTTGTTTTTTTAAGATTAAGCCCAAAAAAATTGATATAAATAACTAGTGCTTCGTCAATTTTATTTTTTTGGTAACAGGACCTGAGGCTTAATATAGAATTTCCAAAAGGGTTGTAGAAAATAGACCCGCTAGTTGGATATTTACCAAATGAAAGAATATCTGCCCCCCATATGTCATGGTATGGGCCTGTAGCATAAAACCAGTTTAAGTCATTGTACAATAAACCGTGATTCAAAGATAAAATATTCTTGTCTTTAAAGTTGTTGAAAAACTTCTTAAAGTTTTTTTTCATAACTTTGATTTAGATTAAAAAACCCATCGTGGCTCTGGCAAATAGCAAAATAAAACAATAGAAGAATGTTTAATTTCATAAGGGATGGTGTTGCAGGCTTTACTTCATTAAAATCATTTTACGGTTTTTGATGTAATTATCAGTAACCATCCTCAAAAAATAAACACCTGAAGATTTAGATTTTGCATCCCATCGTATTGAATAAGATCCAGAACTAAGCTCCTTATCCAATATTGTTTCCACTAATTTACCTCTAATATCAAAAACATAAAGGCCGACATTTTGAGTTAGGTTTTTAGGTACATCAAATTGAATAATTGTACTTGGGTTAAATGGATTTGGATATGTAGGGTAAAGATTATATGCTTTTGGAGTTTG
>NZKX01000058.1 GCA_002694025.1 Fidelibacterota bacterium
AAAAACCTACGATCTACCTCCGATACAGAAGTTTTATGTCATGCTTTTGATCATTATGGTATCAAAGGAGCTATTGAACGTATAAATGGTATGTATGCTATAGTTGTATATGATTTAACTAATCATCAACTTTTTCTAATTAGAGATCCAGCAGGCATCAAGCCATTATATTTTGCTCATACAAATAATGGGTGGATTTTTGCATCACAGTATGATCAAATTTTTAAACATATGTGGTTTAAATCAAATAGACAAATTAGTACTGATTCTTTGACTGACTTCATAAGGCTTGGTTATATACCTGCTCCTTCTGCACTATTTGAAAGGTCTTGGATGTTACAGCCAGGATCATTTTTAACCATAAATTCTGAATTTAGTGCCCATACTCAACAGTATCATATTATCAACGATAAACTTGAATTTCTGGAAACTGATCAATCTACTCAAGACAGGTTAGCCCATGTTTTAGATGATACTTTTGTCGATTATGTACACTCAGATGTTCCACTAGGATCTTTTTTGTCTGGAGGTGTTGATTCACCATTAGTGAATGCTGTTTTATCTAAGTTAGGCTATAAAATGAGAACATTTTCAATTTCAACTCAGTACCTTGGAGTTGATGAGTCTGAAAAAGCTCGAAAAATCAGCAAGTATCTTAAATTAGATCATAATATTGAACCATTAGGAGGAGACAGAATTAGAGACATTATCGATGATCATTTCTATGCTTTCTCTGAACCTTTTTCAGACTATTCATCCATCCCCACTTATATACTTTGTAATAAAGCTTCTAAACATTATAAGGTTTTATTGTCGGGCGATGGGGGGGATGAACTTTTTTGGGGATACACAAGGTTCCTATCTGTTTTAGATTACAAAAACTGGTTTAAATATCCAAAGTACTCAAGATTAATTTGGGCTGGATTATTAAGACGGTTAGGAAATAAAGTTTCATCATGCATAGAATTTGATAAAATAGAAGACTGGGTATTTGATCGCCAAAGTCCTATAAAGAGGACGCAAGTTCAAAAATTAATGCCTGATACTATGCACTCATTTAGTGCTGAAAGGCTTTATAACATTCCTAGCTCTATAACAACATCAAAAGAAATATTGCTATGGTTAAGGAAAAATGAATTTTACGGACATATGCAAAGAGTCCTATTAAAAGTTGACCGTGCGTCCATGGCTCATGGTATTGAAGTTAGGATACCATTTCTAGATAAGAGAATCATTGATTTTTGTAGTTTTATTAGTCCAGAGCTTGGCATAAGACATAGGGAGACAAAATATCTACTAAAAAATTTATTAAAGACTTTAGTCCCAGAAAAATATTTTCTGCAATATAAACAAGGATTTTCATTTGATCTGAGTAGTCTATTAAAAAATGAATTGAAGGAAGATTTTTTGGATACTCTAAAAAGTCAAAATTTATTTGGAGATCAATACATAGATTCAAAAGTTATTAATGAGATGATCAATGAATTTTATGAAGGAAGAGGAATTACTAATGAATGGGGATTATGGACTTTATATTCATTACAAAAATGGGCAAGCTTAGTTTATAGATATTAATCCAAGAAATTATTTAAACAAATTTATTAAAAAGGAATGATAAAAATTTGTGTGGAATTTTAGGTGAGTATTCTCAAAGAAATAATTTAATACCTGCAAGAAATTTTAAATATTTGCTAAACCTTTCTAAAAGTAGAGGCCCAGATGATAGTTCTATAAAATCTGCATCTGGAAAAGTTCGTTTTGGATTTAATCGCCTTGCTATACTTGACCTATCAAAAGAAGGTTCTCAACCTATCTGGTCACCGTCAGGTCGTTATCTAATTGTTTTCAATGGAGAAATATATAATCATTTTGAATTAAGAAAAAATTTAGATAAATGTGGGGAAAATATTAGAAGTCATGGTGATACGGCATCTTTGGCTTATTGCATTGATGAATGGGGTGTAGATAGGACGATAGAATTTCTAGAAGGAATGTTTGCAATTGGGGTATGGGACAAAGAGGAAAGATGTATGTACTTAGCTAGAGATTTTGCAGGTATCAAACCATTATTTTATGGTTTTAATAGTAGTGGGTTAGTTTTTGCCAGTCAATTTAATCAAATTAGTAATCATCCATTTTTCAGAAATGAGCCGATCAATCAATCAGTTTTAAAGCTGTATATTACTCAGCATTTTATTCCACCTCCTTACGGTTTACTTGAAAATACTTTCTCAGTATTTCCTGGAGAAATAGTTAGGATTAATAATGATTTTAATCTAGAAAAGAGAAAATATTGGTCATTTCCTAAATTTGATAATTCAACCATGATTTACGCTAATGCTAAAAATATTATTGAAAATGAAATTCGTCGCTCAGTTAAGGAACAATTAATTTCAGATGTACCTCTGGGTGCTTTTTTATCTGGTGGGGTTGACTCACCTTTGATATGTAATTTTGCAAAAAATTATATTAAAGGTGATTTTAAAACTTTTTCAATTGGATCAAATAGTAAAATTCATGATGAGACACAAAAATCTATTGAATATGCCAAAGCTCTAAAGACTAAACATCACATTGAAAAAATGACTTCTGGAAATTCCTTAGATTACTTAGATGATATATTAGTAAAGATAGGAGAACCCATTGGTGACTCATCTATTCTTCCATCTTGGAAATTGAGTAATGTTGCATCCTCAAAAGTTACTGTCATACTATCTGGTGATGGTGCTGATGAATTATTTTTTGGTTATGAAAGGTTCCAAGCAATCGCTAAAAATCATTGGCTATGGAATTATCCATTTCATTTAAGGTATTTTATTAGAGGACTTGATAGATTACTTTGGAATGATAAATATATTAATGAGTGTGTTTTAGCTAATTGCCCTGGAGATTCACATTTTGGCTTGCATAGCAAGCAAACAGGAGATTTTTATGATCATTTAGTGCCGGGATTAAAAAATATTTCATTGCCCGAAAATTATAATATTTATAAATATTCAAATCCTAAAAGTAAAAATGAATTATTGCATTTAATTAGAAAAGCCGAATTCTATGGCATGCTTCAAAAAACTCTTGCAAAAGTGGATAGGGCTTCAATGGCAAATAGTTTAGAAGTAAGAGTTCCATTTCTAAAAAAGGATCTTGTTGAGAATGTAGTAAAAACAGGGATTTCAATACATTCCCCAATGAAAAAAAGAAAAAAAATTTTATTTGACCTTTTAAATAAATCATTTCAAAATATAAAACCTCAGCTACAAAAGAAAGGATTCTCAATACCTCTAGCAAGTTGGATAAGGAAAAATTATAAAAGTGCATTTTATGAAAAATTATTAGATAAAAATTTCTGTGATTCTTACGGTATTAGAATCAGTACAATGGAAAAAATACTTAATGATCATGCAAAGGAGAGAAGTGATTACAAATGGCCATTATTTACTCTTTATAGTTTAGCATTATGGAACGATGGAAAAGTTTAAAAAACCTAAAATATGGAAGATATTATTTACTATTCCCAATTTTGATACAGCTGGTAGTGGCAAAGCTTTACTTAACATCTGTAATCATTTAGATAAAAGGTATTTTAAACCATATATATCTTGTAGTCATTCGAACGGACATTTATTTAAAGAAGTTATTAGTTCAGGAATTCCTTATTATATAAATAAAAATCAATTAGATATGATTCCTCGATTGAAGGGAATATATAATTGCTATCAATTATCTAAATTTTTTAGAAAATTAAAAATAGATTTGATTCACTCATTTCATTATAGCTCAGATTACTCAGAGGCTTTAGCTGCAAAGTTGGCTGGAATACCTTGGATTTATACAAAAAAAAATATGAATTGGGGAGGAAGTTCTAAAAATGGATGGAGAATGCGCTCAATTCTTTCTTCGCACATACTTTTACAAAATAAAGATATGAAAAATTATTTTTTTAAAAGATATAAAAAAACCTCATTGGTTCCTAGAGGTGTAAATACAGAAGAGTATTTTCCAATGAAGAAGCAAAAATCTCTAATGGATAAATATTCGATTCTTGATAATGAGATAATAATTTTATCAGTTGCTAATATATCCCCTATAAAAGGTATAGATGTATTAATAAAATCTTTTATTAAATTATCATCAAAACATAATTTTATTAGATTATTCATTGTAGGGCATAGTGAAAGTAATTACGGAAAAGAAATCCAGCAAATTGCAAAAAAAAGCTCCTTTTCTTCCAAAATTCATTTCACTGGTAAAGTCAAAAATGTGAAAAAATATTACTCAATTAGTGATATTTTTGTACTTCCAACTATTAAAAAGGGTGAAGGATGTCCTGTTTCACTTTTAGAAGCAATGGCATGCGATATTCCAATTATAGCAAGTAATGTAAGTGGAATTAGAGATATAATGTCTCCTTTTCCTGAAATGCTATTTGCACCTTCTGATTCTAATGATTTATCAAACAAAATCGAATATTTGATTCAAAATAAAATGAAAAGTAGAACCTATTATAGAACATATATCCAAGAAAACTATAACATTGATATTGAAGTAGCTAATCATGAAAAAGTATATAAGGATTTATTATCAATCTAAAAGCTTTTTTATTAAGATTTTAACAGTAAAATATATTGATTTAGAAAATAGAAAAATTTGATTAATCGCATGAACACCAAACCTTCCACAAATAGAAATTTTGTTTTTAAGAATGATACCA
>NZKX01000136.1 GCA_002694025.1 Fidelibacterota bacterium
CAAAGAAAATAAAAAAAGTTATTTATACTTTAGCTCACTTTCACTAATTGTCGGTTTTATAATTTCGAGCTGGTTTTACTTCTATAATCTTTTTAGATATGGTTCTTTGACAGCCTTCAATACAGAAATAAATAAAACTATAAATCTAGAAAGAATAAGTGAGTTTGTCTCTTTTGATGGTATTTCAAACTATATATTCACTAATCCCATAAGACCTTATTTTGAAAATAAGTTTTTACCAATATTTTACTCAGACGTTTGGGGTGATTATTGGGGATACTTTACATTTACAAGTAGATTTTTAGAAATAGGTAGAAATCAATTAAATATTGGTGCATATCTTGGAAGAGTAAATCTTTTAAGTTTAATTACAATCTCAATAATTTTTTACTTTTACTTCAAAACAATTAGAGATTCAAATAGTCAAACATTGTTATTTATTAATTATTCAATAATCTTATCTTTTATAGGCTATTTTATTTGGGTTTTGTTATATCAGACAGGATCTCAAGGGGATACAATCAAAGCTACTTACATGACACAAGCTATAAATTTAATAGTTTTTATTTCTGCCATATCAATTGAAAAGATAAAAAAACCAAGTAATTACCTGTCTATAATTTTTATACTTGTGTTAATCTTTGCTCATAACTTTCAATCATATTTGTCACATTTTCCAATGTTCTTTCCGAACTAAACAAATTTTTGAATTTTTCTTAAGCCATTTTCAACTGAGATTATAAATCTTTCATCATAATCAAAGTCTTCTATGTTGTGAGTACAATTTATTACAGTAATTTCTCTTGTTTTCAAAATGTTTTTTATATGCTGTTTTGAAAGTGTATCTATATTTGATGTAGATTCATCAAGTAATAACAATTTAGTATCGTTTAATAATGACCTCATAAAAGAAATTTTTTGTAGTTGACCAGATGAAAGAGATTTATTGTTTACCTCTAAATTCAAATTTATTTTATCTTCATTAAAGAAGTTGAACTCTTCTAAAAGTTTTAATAAGTAATCATCATTGAATTCTTTTTTATTTCCGTACAATAAATTTTCTCTAATAGTTCCATCAAAAACAAGGGGTGTGACACCTACATATCCAATATTTTCAGTGTTTACTTTAACCGAGCCATGAGAGGGAGTGTATAGCCCCGCAATGAGTCCCAATAATGTACTTTTTCCAGAACCATTAGGGCCAGTAATTACAGTATGCTTGTTTTCACTAAATTGAAGGTTCAAATCAATGAAAATTGGATCCTCTGAGTTGAAATATTTAAAGTTAACTTTATCAAATTCAACAACTGGCTGTAAGCTTTTGTTAACAATGTAGCTTTCTTTATTTATATCTGGATTAAGGTCGTTAAATTTGTACAGCTCTTCGACATATACGCTCGAATTTAAAACTAGTCCGACACCATTGTTCATCAACCCTAAAGACTGAAACAATCTTATTAGTATGGCTATGAATTCAAGTGAAATTAAATTTGATACGTCAAAACTTACCAAAATGATTGATAATACCAAAATAGTAAACATGCTTGGAAATATGCTATTGAGACCACCAAAAACATTATTATATTTTTGAGCCTGAATATATTTAGTAGTTTTATTTTTGAATCTATCTAGTTCATTTTCAATTGTTGAGAGAATTTTTATTATAAAAAGGTTATCCACAACTCTTTGTATTAACTTGTTTAAATCTTGATCTTCATTAAAAGATATATGCTGATAATGTTTACCTCTACTTACAAAGAATTTAGTTGGACCAACAATGAACACTCCAGCAATTATGAATATTATAAATAGATCGGGTTTTGTTATAAATAAAAATATTGAATAGACAAGTGATTGAAAAAAATAATTCAAAAAATATGAGAATGATTTGTAAAACTGTCCTATGGCAGTAGACACTGCATTAACAAAATAATAAATATCACTTGTCGACATATTTTTTTTCTCAAAAACCTGCTGAATAAGGTTATTTTTTAAATTTTGTTGTACATTCAAGGCTAAGAATTCTAAATTTGTTTTTTCAATAAACAAAAAAGTAAATCTAAAAATTACTAAGAAAGGAAACACAAATTGATAGCTATTTATGAAATCAATAATTAATAGAATTAATGGGTTTTCATAGCTTATCTCCCCAATGAGAATATTTGAAAAGGTAATTATTATTAAGATGTCTAAAGCTACTGATAGATTTGCTAATAGAATTGAAGCTAGGATTCGGATTGTTTTATTTTTAACATATGTAAATTTTGATATAAATAAAATCTTGTCAAACAAATCTTTAAATTTAGAAAATATAGACATTAAGTTTTTCCCCTTAAAGATAAAAAGCTATTTTGATAAAACATACTGATAGTCTTTATGCTCGTTTTCTATTGCTAAGTTTAATGAATTATTTAATTTTACATGCTCTACTGCCTTTGTTGAGATGTTATTTAACTTAGTAATATCATTTTTTAGATTTTCAATAATTTCTATTAAATTATCACTTAATTTGTTATAAATTATTCCATTTTCATTATTTTCGATAATTTCAGTTACATTTGGTATATCAGGTGCAATCACAATACAGCCTTTTGACATAGCTTCAAGAATTGATTTGGGATTGCCTTCATAATTTGTTGCAGATACATAAAATAAATAGTCCTCGTACAGACTATTCAAATCTTCAAAATTCATATTTCCCACAAAATTAACATTGCTTGAAGATAAGCTTCTTAGCTCACGATCTAAAGTTCCCGAACCAATTACATCAAGAAAATACTCAGAATTGCTGAAAGTATTAATTAAATAGTGATAATCTTTTTGATGTTCAAGTCTTCCGACTGTAACTAAATTTCTTTTTTTAATTATTGTTGATTGATTTATATTTTTTGAAACACCCTCTACAACCCAATTTCTTCGAATTTTCAACTTATCTTTTTTAAAAATATATCTTTTTTTTATAAATCTATAATCATTTTCAGAGGTAACAGTGTAAAGAGTAGAAATATTCAAACAAATAAATGTAAGAAGGTAATACAGAAATGTCTTAAATATATTTTTTTTATCTTTTCTACTGAATAAAAATAAATCATACCCTGTCCTTATAATTAATGGTTTTTTACTAAATCTTTTAATAAATATTGCTATCCATGCACCAAATAGTTGATTAGTTTTAATTAAATCAAACTCAATATTTAATTTTCTGAATAGTGTTTTTAAATTGAGAATTAGATTTATTGTATTATGTAACTTATTTTTCTTTTTATTTAAGAATTTATAAACAGGTAATATATTTATAAAATCATTGTTCAAAATATTTTCATCCTTATCATCACCAAATGTTAAGAATATGAAACTTGTACCATATTTTTTATTGATTGATTCAAAAAAATTCAATTCTCTTGGTAGGTAGCCAGAATCTTTCCAATTCTTTAATGATGTTCCATAAGTAAAAAGAAAAAGGACCTTCACACATATTATATTAATAGTAAATAAGACGAAATAAATATTAGATTAGTATAAATGGAAAAAATCTTATTAATTCATACAAAATATCAAAATTTTGGTGGAGAAGACCAGTCAATTATAAATGAAATTGAGCTATTAAAAAAAAATTACAATGTTGAAACTTTAATAAATACAAATAAAATAACTAATTTATTCAATGATTTTTTTACAATTTTGTTAAATAGAAATTATTCATTTGAAAAAAAATTAAAAAATAAACTAAGGGAATATAAACCTGATTATATATATGTGCATAATACCTGGTTTAAGACGTCACTAGGAGTTTTTAAAATATTGGATCAATATAAAAAACCTGTACTGTTAAAACTTCATAACTTTAGATACCACTGTACTGCACACTATCTTCATAGAAACCATTTAAAAGGTAAAGAAATATGTGAAGCATGTGGAATTGAAAATAACTCAAGTAAAATTTTCAACAAATATTTTGAGGAATCTTATATAAAATCATTTTTTGCAATCAAATATGGAAAAAAATATTTAGATATTATCAAAAATTCAAATGTTAAAATTATATTACTTACAGAATTTCACAGGCAATTCTTGCTAGAAAAAGGAGTCTCGGAAAAGAGGATAAGTGTAATACCAAACTTTATTTCCGTAAAAATAACAGATGACAAAGTATCAAATGAAAACTACTACGTTTATGCTGGAAGAATTTCTAAAGAAAAAGGTATT
The DNA here is from genome assembly GCA_002694025.1 of Fidelibacterota bacterium. The sequence goes on from NZKX01000136.1 coordinate 4,207, forward strand.
CCAGAATTAATAGATTCTTTCAACTCAATTCAAATGAACAATATGAAGTTGAAAGTTATTGGAGATGGACCATTGTTAAAAAATCTTAATAGAAAATATGCTGATAATTTAAATATTGAATTTCTTGGAAATATTGACAATAAAGAAGTTCTATCAATAATTAAAAATAGCATAGGCGTTGTAACTGCAACTAAACTTTACGAAGGCCAACCTACTCTACTTTGTGAAGCATCATCCTTGGGAGTACCTTCAATCTTTCCCGACACTGGAGGCATAAAAGAATTTTTCCCAGAAAATTATATTTATTCATTTAACCAATTTGAATATGATGATTTAACTAAAAAATTTGAGCTGTTGAAAAATAATACAGAAATTAAAAAAGTTGGAAAAGAAAATCAGCTTTTTATTTCAAAAATTTTGAACGAAGATGACATTATGAAAAAATTTAGATTAATTATGGAGTAACTTATGAATTATATTTCAATAATAATGAGTACATTTAACTCCGAACAACATGTTGGTAAATCAATAGATAGTATTTTAAACCAAACATTTGAGGATTTTGAATTTTTAATTTTAGATGACGGATCTACTGACAATACTCAAGAAGTGGTTAAAAACTATTCAAAAAGTGATAAAAGAATTAAATTTTATAAAAATGATGTAAATTTAGGCTTAACACTTTCTTTAAATACTTTAATTCAAAATGCCTCTGGAAATATAATCGCAAGACAAGACTCAGATGATATAAGTAGAAAAAATAGGATTGAGATGCAAATTAATTTTCTTAAAGAAAATAACTTAGATGCTTGTACGTCATTCGCAGTCTCCCAACAAACATTAAAAAAAATTAATAATTTAAAAAGTTATCTACCTTTAAATTTGGTAATAAAATATAGAAATCCATTTATTCACGGTTCGTTAATTTTGAAAAAAAAAGTGTTGAATGAAATTGGTAATTACGATGAAAGATTTAAATATGCACAAGATTATAAATTGATGACTGATTTAATTAAATCAAATTATAAAGTAAAAATATTAAAAGAAGTACTATACGAACTCAATACAGAAAATAATATATCAACAAATAAAAAAAACGAACAAGCTTACTATGCAAATTGTGTAAGAAGATCTATAGATCCATTATTAAAAAATTAACAACTTTTTTCTAAAAAAAACATAATATAAATATATTGAAAAAAAACTTAAAAGTATATCTAATCAAACTAGGAATTTTGAGGTACTCTGTTGAAAATTAGCATTGGAACAAACATTCAAGAAGGCCCCTGGGGTGGAGGTAATTTATTTGCTATAAACTTTAAAGAATTTTTAGAAAGCAATGGCCACAAAGTAGTATTTAATCTCGATGATGAAGATATAGACATAATATTACTTACTGAGCCAAGAAGAACATCACCTTCATCAGCATTTACAAATTATAATGTACAGGATTATATTTTATATAGAAATCCAGATGCTCTTGCTGTGCATAGAATAAACGAATGTGATGAACATAAAGATACAAATTTTATAAATAAATATATTGCATTTGCTAATAGATGTGCAGATGCAACTGTTTTTGTAAGTTCTTGGATAAAAGATATATATGTAAACTATGAGCATATTGAAAATAAACCTTATGAAGTTATATTGGCAGGGGCAAATAAAAATATTTTTAACGCAAATAATTTAGTTAAGTGGAATAAAAAAATAAATTTAAATTAGTCACACATCATTGGAGTAACAATTGGAATAAGGGGTTTGATGTTTACAAAAAAATTGATGAATTGCTAAATGAAAAAGAATTTAAAGATCTCGTTGAGTTTAATTTCATAGGTAGACTTCCTGACAATTTACATTTAAAAAATACTAATGTTATGCCACCAAAACATGGAAATGATTTAGCAAATGAATTGAAAAACAATAATTTCTATATTACTGGAACAATTAATGAGCCTTCTGGTAATCATCATATTGAAGCAGCTCAGTGTGGTCTTCCAATTATGTATATAAACAGTGGAGGTGTGAAAGAATATTGCGACGGTTTTGGAGTTGAGTTCAACATTAATAATCTAAAAGAAAAAATTTATGAGGCTATCGAAAATTATGAAGATCATTATAACAAGATAAAAACATATAATAAAAATTCAGATATTATGTGCACTGATTTTCTTAATTTTTTTGAAGAACTGATGAAAAAGAAATCATTTCTCCAAGAAAGCAGATCCCTTCCAAGAAAAAGTCTATTTAAGTTAATTTATTCCAAATTAAGTTGATCTAATTCTTTAAGTACATATGAATACATTTTTTCAATGTTAAATTCTTGATTAATCAATTCCTTTCCGTTGTTTTGTAAAATATTATAGAAATTTTTATCTGTTGATACTTTTATTATCTTGTCTTTCCAATCTATGACACTATTATTTTCAAGAAATAGAATGTTTTCTGAATCAATAAATGATGTACTGTCCCAAAATCCTTTTGTTTTTGTTATCAAAACTGGTGTGTTCATAGAAATTGATTGTAAAGCAACGCTTTGTCCACTAGGTTGATACGTTTGTCTGAGAGGAATTAGAGTAAGATAACTTGATTCATAAAACTTTTTGATTTCTAAGTCACTTATTAAATTGTCATTCCAATTACCTTGTATTAGTTGTACATTTGGTAGATTTAAATTCTTTATTCTTTGAGTAATAAAAATAAAATCAAAATCTTTCATTTCTTTTGCTAACTCTTTTATGAAGTCATAATCTCTGTTCACATCATTTCCAATAAATAAAAGATTTTTTTTGTCTGAAGTATTAGTTGGTGTCCAAAAATTTGTATCTATCGAAAAAGGAATATAAACAAATTTATCATTAAACTGAGGAAGTAATTTTTTAGCTTCTTCATACTCATTTCTACTAATAAAAAATATTTTTTCAGATATTTTAAGGAAAAGACTAAAACAGTAACGTCCAAGTTGTTTTTTTGATTGATTTTCTACTAAACCCATTGCAAAGGTGTAAAGTAAATTATTTTTGAAAAGTCTTTTGATAATTAAAATTGGAAGTATTGAAAAAGAAAGATTTTGATTTGTAGCAATTAATCCATTTGCTTTGAAAATAGTTTTTAAATGTATTGTTTTTAAAAAATTCTCTGTATAAATAGGCAGATTAGTTACTTTCCTAACAAGCTTAAATAAAAGGCCTGATAATTTTTTTTCATTTAATTTATTTTCAATCATTCCTACGTTTTTGAAATTTGCTTCGAATTTATGAAATGTATAAAAGAATTCTTTTGGACCATTTGGTTCATTTTCAAGCCTATCTTTGCGACCTTGTTTAAAAATGAATATAATTTCTTTCACTCTACTAAGATACTTTAGTATGTTAAAAAACATTCAAATTAATAATTTATTTGAATATTTAAAAAAATTACTAATTCCAAAAAAAGAACAAAAAGTAATAATTTATGTCCTATCTCTTTTTTATCTAATCAATCTTTTATTTGTAATAGTTTTTGGAAGGCCATTCGTAGGGATTTTAATTTTTAATCAACAATTAGGAAAAGCATATGTACTGGGTGGTGCAATTTCATTATTAATTATTCTTTTTATAAGTATATTTTTAAATAAAAAAATTCCAAAAGAAATAAGGATTTTGACAAATTCTTCAATCTTAATATTAATTGGTTTTGCTATATCTTTATTTTTAAATGATTTCCAACTAAATATGTATTTATTTAAGTCGAGTAGTTATATTTGGTCTTTAGGTTACATTGGGTTTGGTTACTACTTTTTAAGTAAAATAAATAAAGAATTAATAGTTTTAGCAGTTATCCTCTCAGCATTTAGTTTATATTTTATAAGTGTTATAAATTACCCAAATTTTATAATTGATATTTTTATTTCTAATTCTGATAAGTTTCAACTAGTAAAGGCTGCTGATTCGTTGTTAATTTTTGTGATACTTAATTTGATAGTTGATAAGTATTCAAATATTTCTGAAAATTTGAAATTGTCAATTTTGATGTTTTCTTTTGGCCTCTTCTTGCCATATTACATTTACCAAAGTAGAGGCTCTTTATTAGCTGCATTATTATTTTTTACAATATGTGTTTTTTCATATAGAAAATTTATATTAAATAATTATTTAATTGTGTTTATTTATACTTTTGTGACAGCTCTTCTTTTTTATTTATCATCATATTCAATTGCATTCATATCTGTAGATGAAGAGTTTATGCCTGAAAATTTTGCAGAGGCAAATACTGGAATAATTGACAATATCTTAACTGAGAAAGAGCCTAGAAGTGGTTTTCTTACATTTTATTTTGATAATGGAAGAATTAAGTCACTTGATGCAACGACAGATTGGCGACTGGATATATGGCAGGATTTATTGGATGATCTGAGTCTAAATGATAAACTTTTTGCTGGTTTTGGATATTCTGAACCTTTTGGAATTATGAGTGACCCATCAGAACCTGGAAGATTAGGACGAGATGGATTGAATGAACATGTTCACAACTATTTTTTCAATATAATCGGACGTGGAGGATTATTACAATTAGCATTTTTCTTAATTTTTTATTTGTGTGTTTATATTGTGTGGAAAAGGAAAAATCTAAAATCAATTGACTTTGTAAAGTTATTTCTACCTATAATGATTGTTTCAAGTTTAGATGTAACAATGGAAGGTGTACATTTTCCTTTTATATTTTTAAGTTTCTTAGGTTATTTTCTTTCATCCGATTAAAATTAATAAAATGAAGAAGGCTTTTATAACTGGAATCACTGGCCAAGATGGTTATTACTTATCAAAACTTCTTTTAGAAAATAATTATGAAGTACATGGAATAGTAAGAAGAGCTTCAAATTTTAATACATCTAGAATAGACCCATTAATTTCCAAATATTCAAAAGATAAAAAGCTCAATCTTTACTTCTCAGACTTATTAGATTCTTCATCTTTAGGAAACTTGATTTCAAAAATACAACCTGATGAAGTTTATAACTTGGCTGCCCAATCCCATGTAGCAGTCTCTTTTAAAAATCCGATTTACACAATTGAGTCAGGTAATCTTGGAACTATTTCTATTCTTGAAGCTATAAGAAATCAAGATAAAGAGATAAAATTTTATCAAGCATCATCATCAGAAATGTATGGTGGTGAAGAAAAGGTGCCATTGAATGAGGAATCAGAATTTAATCCTAAGAGTCCTTATGCTGCTTCAAAAGTATTTTCCTTTAATGTATCAAAAATTTATAGAGAATCTTACAATATGTTCTGTACCAATGGAATATTGTTTAACCATGAATCTCCATACCGTGGTGAAACATTTGTAACTAGGAAAATAACAAGAGCAGTAGGACGAATACATGTTGGTATTCAAGAAAAATTAACATTAGGTAACCTAGATTCAGAAAGAGACTGGGGGTTTGCAGGTGATTATGTTGAGGCTATGTGGAAAATAGTTAATCACTCAAATCCTGATGACTTTGTTATTTCAACAGGAGAATCCCATTCAGTAAAAGAATTTTTAAAAATTGCTTTTGGATTTGTAAATTTAAATTACGAAGATCATGTAATTGTTTCTGAAAAATACTTTAGACCCAACGAGGTAAACTATCTTTTAGGTAATTCATCTAAAGCAAAAAAAGAGCTTGGTTGGTCCCCAAAAACAAGTTTCAAAGATTTAGTAACAATGATGATTGAGCATGATATTGAAATTGCAAAAAGCGAGAAAATATTATTAGATCAAAACTTAATGCTTCCGTCATGGGAATATTTTAAAGATTAAATATTTATAGTCTTAAATTATCAATATTCTTAAGAAACCATTTATATGTAAGCTCTAAGCCATTTTCTAAATCAATTTCTGATTTCCAACCATAAGACTCTAACTTTGAAGAGTCTAAAAATTTTCTATTTATTCCATTGGGTTTCGTTGTATCAAATTTAATTTCACCTTTAAAGTTTGTAATTCTTTTAACAGTTTGAGCCAGATCCGAAATCGATATTTCTTGAGAACTTCCAACATTTAAGATAGTCTCTTTGATCTCATTGTCTAAGATAAATAGAATTGAACTTGATAAATCATCTACAAATAAGAATTCTCTTAGAGGTGAGCCATCACCCCATAAGTATATTTTCTCTTGGGCTGACTCTTGTGCATTATGAAATTTGTAAATCATTCCTGGGA
>NZKX01000059.1 GCA_002694025.1 Fidelibacterota bacterium
CTTTTCTTCAGTAATCCCATTACAGATCGAACAATTAAGTATAACTTCTTTTAATCTAATAAGGGCCTTGGATAATTCAGAAACTTTTTCTTTTTCAGTTTGAAGAATATGAAATGTCAGCCTCTGCGCTGTTTTTCTTCCAATTCCAGGAAGGTTAGAAAATTCTTGAATAAGTCGGTTAGCACTTTGAGGTAAAGTCTTCATTTAAATTCCTGGTATTTTTAATCCACCCATCATACCTCCGGCAACATTATTCATTTTTTCTTGTGAATCGGACTGAGCCTTAGATAAAGCCTTATTAATTGCCGAGACAATTAAATCTTCTATCACTTCTTTTTCCTCTTCTAAAGTACCTTCATCAATAGAAAGTTCTAATACCTCTTGTCTACCATTGACTTTGACTTTTACCATTCCCCCACCTGATTCAGATTCTATAATCATATCAGACAATTGATTCTGAACTTGTTCAATTTGTTTTTGCACATCTTGTGCCTGCTTAAGCAATTTAGACATATTTCCTTTAAACATACTATTCTCCTATCTCAATATTTCCCCATCAAATAGATCTACAACCTTATTAAAAAGTGCCTCGTCATTTGAACTATCTGCTGTATTTAAATTTCTATTGGATGAGTTCTTTTTATTAATTGATTCTTTATTTGGAACTATTTCCACTCTAATCTTGGTCGCAGAAATCAATTCCAACTGTTTTTTAACCAAATCTTTACCTGTGTTTAAAATTTTTTCATTAAAAGTAGCAGAGCTTTCAGATTGAATGTATAGAGTGTTTTGATCAAATTTTATGGGATAAAAGTCCTCAAGTACAGCACTTATAGACGGTCTGTCCTGCTGAATCTTCTCTAAAATTTTTCCCCAATTATCTTTAATATATTCTATAGTTAAAATAATATTTCCTTTAGACCGTTCAACCTTATCTGAAGTTTGTTTTTCATCACTTTCTAATTCAGATGAATATTTAATTTTTTTGTTATTTAAATCTATTTTTTTTTTGTTTATTTGATTTTGATGTAAAGGGTGGTCAAAGGTTTCAGGGTCTGTAGCATAAGTATTTTTGTTAGGCTTTCTAAAAGAATCTTCATTTCCTTCGATCCTTGAAATTAAGTCTTGAATTTTGATAGAATTTTCTATTTCTAATAATTTAAGAATGGTCATTTCAAATAAAAGAAAAGGTGAATCAGAATTTTTAATACTTAGAGCTGAGTCAATTATTACCTGATTGATGTATAGAAGGTCAGTTCTTTGCCAATGTTTACTTTCTTGAATATATCTTTTTTTATCCTCAATACTTAATTCAGAAAGAAATTTTCCCTCTGCAATACCACCATAAATAATATATTTTAAATGGTTTCTAATACCATTTAGAATTTCAGTAGCAGAAACGCCAGTCTTAGAAAATAAGTTTATTGTATCTATCATGTCTTCATAACTTTTACTCAATATTGCATCTGAAAACAAAAAAAATAAATCATTGCTTATAATTCCTAGGGACTCCGCCACCTTTTTGTCTGTGAAAATTTCTCCGCAATATGAGACTACTTGTTCAAGAAGAGAGAGTGCATCTCTCATACTACCATCTGCCTTTTTTGAAATAAGATGTATCGATTCGTTCGAAATTTCAAGTTTTTCTTGTTCGGCAATAAAAATCAAACGATTTGATATGTCATTTATGGATATTCTATTAAAATCAAACCTCTGGCACCTTGAAATTATTGTAGCTGGGACTTTATGGATATCAGTAGTAGCAAAAATAAATTTACCGTGCGAAGGAGGCTCTTCGAGTGTTCTTAGAAGAGCGTTAAAGGCCTGATTAGTTAACATATGAACTTCATCAATAATGATTATTTTATAATTAGATTCCATTGGTGCAAATTTAATTTGCTCTCTTAAATTTCTAATTTCTTCAATACCTCGATTTGATGCTCCATCAATTTCTAATACATCCAAAGACCTACCACCGGCAATTTCTTTTGCTACATTGCTATTGGGATTAAAATCTACAGAAGGACTCTTGCCTGAATTTAATGCCATTGCCAAAATTCTTGCAGTTGTTGTTTTCCCAACTCCTCGAGGCCCTGTAAAAATATATCCTTGTCCGATTCTATCAAACTTAATGGAATTTAACAAAGTTCTAGATACATGAGTTTGTCCCACTATATCGTTGAAGGATTGGGGTCGCCATTTAAGTGATAGTACTTTATAAGTCATATGTGATTGGGCCGTGCACTCATGTTTGACTTTTTCAAAATTAACCAATAAAGGAAAATAAACTCAATGTAGATTAACTTCCACACATATGATTTCAAACTTACCGCTGCTCCCTTTCAGGCCTGACGGGATTCATCCTAAACATATTGAAAAAGATCTGCATATCAATATTTATTTAATCTTCAAAAATTAATAAGTCCAAGCCTAGCATAAGCATCAATCCTGCTATAGCGGATTGCAGGTTACAAGGCACCGCTAATTCCCCATCTAGCACGGCCTAAGGTCAATTTTAAGTTAAAAATAACTCCACTAACTTAATGCTTTATTTGGAATAGAAAAAAAATAACATTTAAATTTTTACTTAATATATAACTACAATTTTTATTTCAGAAATTTCAAACCAATCCCAAAAATTCGATTGATCAATTTTCAAAACACCGTCCTTGAAATTAAACCTCAACCTTTTTCTATATAATGATTCTGTGAACCATTCAGAATTATCCCTTTTATAATAAATTGCAACATACGGGGGACTATCCTCTTTTAAATCAGATATTGCTAAGGTGCAAATAGATTCATTGAACTCTCCTTCAGAAGTTACAAAATCTATTTTTGTAAAATTATATACCCTTTTTTTTAGATTTTTATATTCGACTATATTTTTTCTATTAATTTGCGCATTCAGACTATGAAAAAGTAAAAATATCAAGCAAATTATAATTAAGGGATATTTCTTCACCCCTTAATTTGTGTTTACTTTTTCTTGCGCCCAAATAATCCTTTCTTTTTGGGAGCCTCCTCGGCAGGTTCAGTTTTTGAATCTGAGGAACCGCTATCACCTAGTTTACCAGCTTCTTCTAGCCTTCTCTCCCAATCACTCATTTCAGAAACCGATTCATCATTACTAGGACCTTTTGTTTGATTATCCATTTCAACCACGGATGCATCAGGATTATTCCAAATTTCCTTTAATTTTTCATGTCTTTTTTCAGCATTTTCTTTAAGGTTTGCCATCATTTCATTTACTTCTTCATGAAAATCTGCGATAGTTTGTTCTAGTCGATTTATTAGCTCCTCCTGAAGTGGCCCTCCAAAGCCATCTCCTACTTTTTCCATTAGGTTCCCAAATTGATCCATTAAATATTTTTTTTGTGGATCCAAAGAGCTTTCCTGGTTGTCGAGATTACTTTCAGTTGAACTTTCTGCTGGTTTTGTTGGCATACAAACTCCGTTTAATTATTTAATAATTTACTTCATCATACTCAGATTCTGATAAAATAATGGTCTCTGATGATGTTAATAATGTACTTATGGCATCAAACACTTCGCTACTAAAAATAAGACCTAAAATTAGACCATTGAAATATCTGTAAAAAACAATGTCCTGTCTTGGTATATTAAAATCATTGTAAATAATTGATCTTTGCGAATTGTAAAGATAACCCCCTATTAGACCTAAAATGCCTGTTCCCACATAAAAGTAATTTTTATATTTATCATATTTACCGAATTCCATTCTGTATGAAATTCTATCCAAAGAACTAAGGCTTATTTCTTCCACTTGAGAAGGTCCTTGTATAAAAAGAACATTATTTTCGACTTTTGTCAAGGTTCCTCTCAGCTTTTTATTATCACTATGTTTAATGACAATAAATTGAGGTTTTGGAATTTCATTAATTATTCTTTCTGCTCTCAAGTAATCCATTCCTTCATACATCTCAATTTTTCTTATTTTTGTAAATTCTGGAAGTTGGTCAATTTGTTGTTTAATCTTTTCAAACTCAGTTTGATCGATGTACCTTAGAACCTTTCTCTCAACTCCATTGATATTTTTCACAATAGTAATTCTAAATTTTCCATCCTCTATAATATTTAATTGAGCACTTACAAACCCTTTCTCATTGGGAAACACCCTGTAAAACCTATTCTCATGTATGTCTATTTCGGTACCGACTTTTTCACTTACGATTGCAACATTTGTTTGTGAATAAACGTATCCTAAAAGAAATAAGAAACAGAAAATATTTTGAATTTGAGAAATTATCATTAGAAATTAAAAGCAGTTTCAATCGTGGTTTGTTTGATTGGTTTTAATTTTCCTGTACCATCATCCCTGTAATATTGTTTGAAATCCCATATTAGACTAACTCCTCTACTTAATTCATAACCAATTCTATACCCCATGATAGTGTTTTCTGATGCATTTTTAAAGTCAAATGGGTTTGGTTCGTTATTCCTCTGATAATAAGCCATAGCAGCGTTGATTTTTGGAATATTATCTGTATTAAGATTTAAGAATGCCGTAAAACTTTTAATTTCTAATGTATCTTGAGTCATATTTGTGTAAGAAGCTGAAAAATTAACTAAATCAAAAAGATTTAATCCCGCTGAACCATATAAGCCATTTGAACTTGAACCAGAATCATCCACCTCATAATCTCCAAAAACCATCATATCTTTAGTTTGTACAATTGTTAAGTCCGATCCAGACAAAGGATCAGGTTTTGTTGAGATCACTACCCTATTAAGATCATAAGCTTGATCAAAAAATTGAGGTATATA
>NZKX01000104.1 GCA_002694025.1 Fidelibacterota bacterium
GCAAATATATTATCCATTGGAGCTAGGTTTATGATCGAGAAAGGAATTTTTGAAGTTTTAGATTTATGGATTAAAGAGTCTTTTGAGGGAGGAAGACATCAACGGCGTATTGATAAATTAGACACCTTTAATAACTAACATACCTTCCCCTTAATACTGAAGTAACCAAGTTTTTTTCTTTCGATTATACCTTTTTCTAAATTATATACATCACAGGCATCATAAGGTTTTGCATATACATGGAGACTTGTAGCAAAATCATTTGAAGTGTTTCTTACAGAATGGATATCAGCAGGTCCATCTAGGTGCCCTGCAGTACAGGGTAATTCATCTATTAAATTAAGTTTAAGAGGTGACTTAGATTCTTCGTTGTAGTTACCTATCTGAAGTTCACCCGCTTCAACCCTTGCCCAACATTTTTCTCCCTCATGGCCATGGATTGGAGCATCTGTTTTTTGAGGCCAGCATATTACTAATATTTCAAAATTTTTTTCTTTATGGATTAAATTTCTAGTGTAGAATTCATTTCTGAAAAGAACATATTTTTTTAAACTTTTATCATTCAGTGGAAGGGATTTGAGATAATTTGAAACTTGATGTACAGGAAAATCCTGCTTAGCAAATTTCTTAAGACGCAATATTAATTCATTAACCATATATTAGTTATCAAATTAAATTTTAATTAATGTTTTTAATTTTATAATAAACAAAATATCGCATGTTTTAAATATTAATATACTAATTTAATCAACCTTATTTTTTTTAACTATTTAATATTAATATTAAATAAATACCAAACTTATTAAAAAGCACGCATTTAAAATTTGTAATGAAAAATCGATTTTCTAATTTTTCTCTTGGTCTTATAACCGCTACAATAATCGCTTTTAGCAGTCAAAATTTTAGTGATTACCTAGGCATTCAAATTCTTGGTTTAGAAAAAAGTCCAATCTCTTCAATCCTCTTGGCTCTTATTATAGCGGTTATAATTGCAAATACGACTAAAATATCAGAAATGTTCAATTTAGGAATTTCATTTTGCATAAAATACATTCTGAAAATGGGAATCATTTTGATGGGGATTAGGATGGGACTAAATGAAATGATTTCATTTGGCTTCAAAGGTTTATTAGTCGTTGCTCCTACTATTATTTTGACTTTAGTAATAGTAAACAAAACTCGTTCATATTTTAAATTAAACTCTAACTTAGCAACATTAATTGCTGTTGGAACAAGTATTTGTGGCGCTACAGCAATTGTTGCAACCGCTCCAGCAATAAATGCAAAGAAGGAAGAAATTGCTTATGCAATAGCGAATATTTCAATATTTGGAATTTTTGCGATGATAACTTACCCATTTATTGCTTATTTTTTATTTTCTGAAAATCTCGTGTCTGCTGGTGTTTTTCTAGGAGCTTCAATTCATGAGACAGGTCAAGTTGCAGGAGCGGGTATGATTTATATGGATCAATATTTATCACCGAAGGTATTTGATGTATCGACAGTTACTAAATTGGTGAGGAATACAGCAATGTTAGTAGTTATCCCATACCTTTCTTTTAATCATGCTAAATTTAAAACAAAAAATCTTCCAATAGCCAAAAGGCTTTACCAAATATTTCCTTTTTTTATACTTGGTTTTTTGTCTTTTGGATTTTTGAGAACCTTTGGTGACATGAGCTTAGATCAAAGTTCAAAAGCGTTTGGTATATTTAATGCTAATGAATGGAATTGGCTTATTTTAAAAATTAATATAATGTCGAAGTTTTTACTGACGATGGCAATGGCAGCAATAGGTCTTTCAACTGATTTTCAAAAGCTTAAAATGATTGGGATGCATGTGTTTTATTATGGGCTTGCTATTTCTCTATTTGTTGGAATCATAAGTCTTTCAGCAATTTTGTTGTTTATCAAATAAATTTAATTCTTAGGCTTAAAAAGGTTCTTTCCTTCAAATTGTTTTGTTCCATTGACATAACTGTAATATTTACGGCATTCACACGAAAGGTATTCAATGTCGATTGGGAAAAAATTCCTTTTTGCATTTAGCCAATATTTATTCTGAACGCTGATCATGTAATGAAAAACTTCTTCATCTGTTTTTACATTTAAGAAAGACTTCAGTCTATCAAGATAAGCAACTGCACCAATACCTACAGGTACATTGCTATTAGGCTTTATGATATCGGGTCGAAACCAAGCAATATCCATTACTGCCATGAAAATAGGAAAATCATTTTTCATTTTAAAAATATTATTAATTTCATTTACAGCGTCAATTACCGATCCACTAGATGAAATTATAATACTTGCCAATTTCTCTTTAGCTAGATGAAATGCTCTAGTTGCAGCGTCTAACCTTGAATATTTCATGTTCGACCATATAATTGGGTCGACAGGGTATGCAGTCTCATTGCACCAAGGCTTGATTCTTTTCAAAAATTTAAATAATTCATCAGGTTTATTAAGAATTTTAGGTTTTAAGATATCTAAAGTTTCCTGCCTATTACACCATCTTGAAAAAAAAACAGCTTGCACTAAAGAAGAAAAATCAGAATTGATTTGATCTAAAAATTGAATTATCGATTTACTTACTCTATCATCTTCACGAAATACATTTAAGAATCTTCCTTTTTGAAAAATGATATCCCTACTCCATGGTGCAGGAAGTCCAGACTCTCTTTTAAAACGTATTTTTTCTCGCTCAATGCAAAAATCAAAAAAAGCGCGAACAGGGTTTTTAAGTTTCAATCCATCTAAAGCTGATTTATAAGGGTTAAAAATTTTATCCATGCTAGTTTTAAAATAGAAAATTTTCTATAAAACGGTTGCTATAATTAATTTTGAATTAAGAATAAATTTACATATGTTGAAAAATAATTATAAATAAAAAAAGACTAAACACATTTGATAAAATTTATACTAACTACGTTTTTAGCCTTTTACATAATTTCTTGTGGCAAAAGTATTAATAGGGAACCTACAAGACCAAATATTCTTTTTGTTATGTCGGATGATCATGCCTACCAAGCTATTAGCGCTTATAGTCAAAAATTGATAAAAACCCCAAACATAGATAGGATAGCAAAAAGGGGCGCTATTTTCGACAATGCTTGTGTAACTAATTCTATTTGTGCTCCTTCCAGGGCAACAATTTTAACTGGTAAGCATAGTCACATAAATGGCAAGATTGATAATCGCTCTCCTTTTGATACATCACAAATAACATTCCCTCAATTATTTCAAAAAGCAGGGTACCAAACTGCAATGTTTGGGAAATTACATTTTGGTAACAGCCCTAAAGGCGTTGACGACTTTATGATTTTACCGGGGCAAGGTCACTATGTCAATCCAGATTTTATAACTAAAAGCGGTGATACTACCATCATAGGATATGTTACAGACATAATTACGGATTTAACAATTGATTGGTTAAAAAATAAAAGGAACAAGGAGAAACCTTTTCTGATGATGTATCTTCATAAAGCTCCACATAGACCGTGGTGGCCTAGTCCGGAAAAATTTAAAAAGTATTCAAAGAAGACATTTCCTTTGCCTGAAACCCTGTTTGACGATTATTCTAATAGAAGTGCAGCAGCAAAATCTGCTGAGATGAATTTGTTAAAAGATTTGAGATACGGGCATGATTCTAAAATAAGGCCACAAACTCTCGAATCCATGATTGAGGTTGAGCCTTTTGTAAAACCCTATAATTGGGGAGGATCCGATGGATTTACTACATCCTATGTTAGGTTCAATGAAAAGCAAAAGGCACTATATGATCCTGTGATTGATTCAATAAACATATGGTTTCAAAATAATTGGGGCAATTTATCAATAGAAGAAAAGATGGAGTGGAAGTATCAGAGATATATGCAAGACTATTTAGGCTGCATCGCATCAGTAGATGAAAATCTAGGAAGAATTTTAAATTATTTAGAAGAGAATAATTTGGATGAAAATACAATCGTTGTCTATACCTCAGATCAAGGTTTTTTTCTTGGAGAGCATGGTTGGTTTGACAAAAGATTCATCTACAATGAGTCTTTTAAAACACCATTACTTATTAGCTGGCCAGGGAAAATAGATCCAGGAATTCGTATATCAAAAATGGTACAAAATCTTGACTTTGCTCAAACGTTTCTCGATGCAGCA
>NZKX01000114.1 GCA_002694025.1 Fidelibacterota bacterium
ATGGGAGAAACATCCTTACCAAATGTGGCAGCGGCAAGCAAAAGCATTAGCCTCCGTAGAAAAAACTAAACCTTTAAGAAAAAAAATGGAAAAAGAATTTCTATCAATACTTGAAGATTTCCGTTTTGTTCCTGGGGGTAGAATTATGCATGGTGCGGGTAGGGAAGATATAACTACTACACTGAATAATTGCTATGTAGTCGCAGTCCGCAATGATTCAATAAAATCTATCTACGAAACGATTATAAATGAAGCTCTTACTTATAAATATGGCGGAGGATGCGGACATGATTTATCTGTCCTTCGTCCATCTGGCAAAGCAATAAACGGTACCGGTGGTGAATCGTGCGGTCCTACCGGTTTCATGAATTTGTTCAGCGAAAATACAAACACTATAGCTCAACATGGTCGAAGAGGCGCAAACATGCAAACTTTGCGAATAGATCACCCAGATATAGAAAAATTTATAAGTATCAAAACCGGTGACATTGACATGGTTAAGTATTCTAATATTTCAGTTCTCTTAACACATGATTTTATGCGAGCTGTTGAAAACAATGAAGATTTTGATTTAAAGTACGGCGGGGAAATTTATAAAACTGTGAAAGCTAAAGATCTATGGAATCAAATCATATCCCACGCCCACTCGAGTGCAGAACCCGGCCTTTTATTCTGGGATACAATGAAGGATTACCATAATGCTGAGTATTGTTCTCCACTGGTATCAACTAATCCTTGTGCTGAGCAGCCTCTTCCTGATGGTGGTTGTTGTAACCTTGGCGCAGTCAACCTCGAAAGATTCGTGGATTCAAACGGAAATTTTATGATTGAAGAATTCAAATCTACTGTGGCAATAGGAAGTCGTTTTCTCGATAATGTAGTTGATTACAATATGGATCGCCATGCACTAGAAGATCAAAAAAAGAATGCCACAAATGATAGGAGAGTTGGGTTAGGGATTTTAGGTTTAGGGGATATGTTAGTGAAAATGGGTATACAATATGATAGTGAAGACGCTTTGCAAACAATCGAGCAGATAATGCAGATTTTTAGGGATACTGCTTATGAAACTAGTATCGATCTGGCTGCAGAAAAAGGTGCCTTCCCTAATTTTAAGTGGTCTGGATATTCTAAAAGTAAATTTGTGAAAAATTTACCAAAGACACTGCAAAATAAAATAAAAAAACAGGGTATCAGAAATAGCACTTTAACAACAGTAGCACCAACTGGCAGCGGCGCAATTGTAGCCCGCGTAACGTCTGGAGTCGAACCAATCTTTGCAACCTCATATAAAAGAAGAGTAAAAGAAAATACAGGCTATGGTAAGACCTTTAAAGAATATAAGGTATATCATCCTGTAATCAAAAAACTATACGGGACAGACGATAATTTACCAGATCATGTCGTAACAGCTCATAATATTGATCCGTATTTTCGTGTAAAAATGCAAGGTTCTATTCAAAAATATATCGATTCCTCAATTTCATCAACAGTAAACCTAGCAAATGAAATCACCGTTGAAACAATTGCTGATATTTATATGACTGCCTACAAAGCTGGTCTCAAGGGTATTACTGTTTATAGAGAAGGTAGTCGAGAAGGGATTCTAATCACAAACGAAGATGAGACTAATACTAAAAATATAGAAGAGGCAGCTGGCACGTCTATTGGAGAAAATACAGACAAAATCCCTCGCTCCAGACCAACTCAAACAAAAGGTGTTACTAAAAGAATTAGAACAGGAGAGGGAACGTTATATATCACCATTAATGAAGATGAGAACGGACTCTGCGAGGTATTCACTACTATAGGGAAAGCTGGTGGAAACGCCGCAGCTCAATCAGAAGCGATCAGTCGATTAATTTCTTTATCCTTACGTTCTGGACTTGATCCTAAGGCTATTGTAAGACAACTAAAAGGTATATCTGGCCCAAACCCTACTTGGGAAGATGGAAGGCTCATTCTTTCAACTCCTGATGCAATAGGCAAAGCACTGGATGACTATTTATTGGAAAAGGGCGACCAAAAAGTTGGAGATACAGAAAAAAAAAACTCCGATTCGCCTAGAATTACTTTAGCACAAGAAAATCAGCAATATACCCCCGAAGGAATGATATGTGGTGAATGCCAAAATTATAGCGTCTTCAACGAGGGTGGTTGTCTTACTTGTAAAGAGTGTGGGTGGTCTAAATGTGATTAAATTTGGAAAGATTAAATAGAATTATACTTCTAAAATTTCTCTTTCTTTTTCTTCTTGTAGCTTATTAAGGTTTTGAATCATATCATCAGTGATTTTTTGGATCTCATTTTCATTGTCTTTGATTATATCCTCGGAAACATGACCTTCTTTTTCGTAATTATGTAGACTCTGAATACCATCACGTCTGACATTTCTAACAGCTACTCTGCCATCTTCAACTAGTTTATGAACAAACTTATTTAATTCAACTCTTCGTTCTTCACTTAATGGAGGCACAGGAACTAAAACAGAATTACCATTATTACCAGGCGTAAATCCCATATTTGCATCAGTTATAGCTTTTTCAATTAAAGGTAACAATGACTTCTCATATGGAGTTAAAGTAATTAATCTGGATTCTGGCACTGATATAGTAGAAACTTGATTAATTGGAGTAGGATTACCATAATAATCGACTAGTAGAGCATTAAACATCTCCGGGTTTGCTCTCCCTGTTCTAACTTTGTTTAATTCATTTTTTACATGTGCAATTGCTTGTTGCATTCTAATCTTTACATCATTTAAAATTTCTTCAATCATATATTATCCCGATACTAGTGTACCTATATTACCACCTAATACAAGATTTTTCAAAGTACCTGTTTGTCTAATGTTAAAAACTTGGATTGGAATATTATTTTCCTTACAAAGAGTAATTGCGGTGAGATCCATAACTCTTAAATTTTTCCTTAGAACCTTATCATAAGATATTTGATCATATTTGAAAGCGGAGGGGTTTTTAACAGGATCATCATTGTAAATTCCATCAACTTTTGTGCCCTTGATTACTATTTCAGCATTTAACTCCTTTGCTCGTAAGGCTGCAGCAGAATCAGTAGTGAAAAAAGGATTTCCCGTACCACCAGATACTATAACAATGCGACCTTTTTCTAAATGTCTTAGGGCTCTACGCCTGATATATGGTTCGGCAATTTGGGTAATATTTAATGCAGACAAAGTTCTTGTTTCACAACCTTCCTGTTCTAAAGCATCTTGAACAGATATTGCATTCATTATAGTTGCTAACATTCCCAAATAATCCCCAGTAACTCTATCCATCCCGCGGTCAGCAGCTTGTAATCCCCGAAAAATGTTCCCTGCTCCAATGATAAGTCCTACACCAACTCCCAACTTGTGAATGGACTTGACTTCCTTAGCCAAGAAATTGGCCCTTTCCGGATCGATACCAAAACCCTTCTCACCAGATAAGATTTCACCAGAAAGCTTTAAAAGAACTCTACGGTAAATTGGTTCTTTCATTTATAATTATAGTTTTGAAAGCTAAAGGTATAGTAAGAGGATTATTCTCCAATAGAGAATCTAGTGTAACGATTTATGCTAATATTTTCTCCGAGAGTAGCAATAGACTCTGTCAAAAGATCCTTTACTTTTTTATCAGGATCTTTTATAAATGTTTGCTCTAATAAACATGATTCTTGATAAAATTTTTGCAATCTACCGTCGACCATTTTTTCTATGATATGATCGGGCTTTCCTTCGGATTTTGCATGTTCCTTCAATATCTCTTTTTCACGTGCTAAAACATCTTTATCAATTGAGGAAATATCCAAAGCAACAGGATTTGTAGCAGCAATCTGCATTGAAATGTTTTGCGCTAACTCCATAAAACCATCGGTTTTTGCAACAAAATCCGTTTCACAATTAATTTCTAATAAAACACCCAATCTAGACCCAGCATGAATATATGAATAAATTAGGCCTTCTTTAGTCTGACGTAAACCTTTTTTTTCAGCTTTGGTAATCCCAGCTTTTCTAAGATGATCCACAGCATCATCTAAACTACCATTCGACTTAAGTAACGCATTTTTACAGTCCATCATACCTGCACCAGTTTTTAACCTGAGTTCTTTTACAAGATTAGCTTCAATTTTCATGCAACTATTCTTCCTCCTGGGAATTTTTAACAGAATTATTTTTTTCACTTATGGAATTGGTAGATTTATTACTTTCAGCCTTAACATGGCTTGTATTCGAATTAGATCCTTTAGCTTCTAAGACAGCGTCTGCTAAAGCAGATATAATAATATTTATAGTACGCATTGAATCATCATTCGCAGGGATTGGGTACGTTACCTTATTTGGATCAGTATTTGAATCAACAATTGCTATCGTAGGTATGTCTAGTCTTGTAGCCTCTTTAATTGCAGTATCTTCATATTGGGCATCAACAATAACTACAAGGTCAGGCAACCTCCTCATATCTTTAATACCTCTATGTTGGTCTGCAAGTTTTAATTTTTCGCGATTTAGCATTTGTGTCTCTTTCTTAGTCATATTCTCGTAAAGATTTGAACCTTCTTTCTCAAGCAGTTTGAGCCTTTTTATGCTTTTCTTTATTGTTGAAAAATTAGTGAGCGTCCCTCCTAACCACCTCTCAACAATGTAAAACATTGAGCACCTATCCGCCTCTTGCTGCACAATATCTTGAGCTTGCTTTTTAGTACCTACAAATAATATTTCACCTTCTTTACTAACAATTTCTTTAACGTATTTAGAAGCATTATTTACCGCATCTATAGTAGACTCCAAGTCAATAATGTGAACACCATTTTTTTCGGACACAATATAGGGGCTAAAATTGGGATTCCATTTGCGGGTTACATGCCCAAAATGTGCCCCACTCCCTAGTAAATCTTCAAATTTTATTTCAGCCATAATTGTAAAAATTAGCGTTTAGAGAACTGGAAGTTTTTTCTTGCACCTGGTTGACCTGGTTTCTTTCTCTCAACTTTCCTTGCATCTCTAGTTAAGAATCCTTTTTCCTTTATAATTTTTCTGTAGTCACTATTGATAGAATTTAAAGCCCTAGAAATTCCTAGTCTTATTGCACCTGCTTGACCCGTTAATCCCCCACCATTTACATTTATGTTAATATCATAGGAATCTTTTAATTCCAATAAATCTAAGGGCTGTTCAACAATTGTCGCCAAAGATTTTCTCGCTAGATAGTCTTTATAATTTTTACCATTTATAAGAATATTACCGGTACCAGATTTTAAGAAGACCCGAGCAATTGATCGTTTTCTTCTACCAGTGCCGTATAAATTTGAATCAGACATTATATCTTAACCTTTAAATCATTTGGTTTTTGTGCTAAATGGGGATGATCTGACCCATTATATATCTTAAGATGGTTCAAAATAGATCTACCTAACTTGTTATGCGGGAGCATACCTTTAACTGCGCTCCTTAAAATCATCTCAGGATTTGATTTTCTTATAGATGCTAGAGATCTTTCCGATGACCCTCCAGGAAAACCTGAATGGGAAAAATAAGTTTTGGTAGTTTCTTTATTCCCAGTAACTCTAATCTTTTCAGCATTGATAATAATAACGAAGTCTCCCATATCCATGTGCGGAGTAAAATTGGGTTTATGTTTACCACGAAGAATTTGCGCGATTTGTGAAGCAAATCTCCCGAGCACCTGATCTTCAGCATCAGCCACCCACCATTCCTTCTTTATTTCAGAGGTTTTAATTGATATAGTTTTCATAAATATTCAAATAAAGCCCAGAAAATTATACTTTTACTACTTCCGAAGTCAATAAATATTATATTTTATATTTGTTTAATTGCTTGCAAGAAAATTCTTGGATATTGTATGTAATATTTTTCCTCTAAGTGACCTTCCAATAAAAGGCGAATTTAAAGATTTGGACTTTATATCTTCTCGTGAAAATTTCCAGTACTTTTTAGTATCTAAAACTGTTAATTCAGCTGGAGTATTTAAAGCAAATAAATCTATCTTGAAGTTCATTATTTTTCTAGGATTTACTGTTATCATCTCGATTACTTTTTCTACTTGTAGGCCATTATCTTTGCATAAGACTTTATTAACGGCTCCAAAGCACGATTCAAGGCCAATCATGCCGCATGAAGCGATATCAAAGGTTGTTTCTTTTTCTTCCAGCCTATGAGGGGCGTGATCAGTTGCTATACAATCAATAGATCCATCTTTTAATCCCTGAATAAGAGCCTGGCGATCCTCCTCAGATCTAATGGGTGGGGCAACTTTCAAATTTGTATCGTAATGAATAAGCTCTGTATCATTAAAATATAAGTGATGGGGAGTAACTTCAGCAGTGATATTATTGCAATGAATCTTCATCCTTTTAATGTGCTCCACTGCTTTTTTTGTTGTGACATGTGGGACGTGTAAAATTGCCCCTGTATAATGAGCTAGTTCTAAATCTCTTAAAACCATAACAGACTCAGCTATATCTGGATTCCCTTTTAATCCTAAATGGGTAGACACCAAGCCTTCATTCATTAACCCATCCCCTCTTAAGCACTCATCTTCTGCATGATTAATAACCGGAACATTTAAAAACTTTGAATATTCTAAAGCAGTTCGCATTATTGCACCATTTTGAATCGGTAAACCATCATCGCTAAAAGCTACTGCACCCTCATTATACATTAAATTCATCTCAGTTATTTGTTTCCCATCCTGATTTTTAGTCACAGCTCCAATGGGATGAACATGAACAGGGGTTTTATCGCCTGCTCGTTTGACAAATGAAATGTATTCTGGAGAGTCTATTGGTGGCAAAGTATTTGGCATAACACAAACCCTAGTAAATCCTCCGGAGAGAGCAGAACGCGCCCCACTCTCAAAATCTTCTTTATCATCTTCACCAAAACTCCTGAAATGGGCATGTAAGTCGCAGAAGCCATGGGTTATAATTTTATTAGAACAATCGATGATTTTCATATCCTCTAGGTTTGGAGTTTCAAAATCACCTACGCCAGCAATACGTCCATTTTGCACCCAAACACTTCCTTCGAAAGACTTTTGGTTATGGGGATCATAAATGATTCCATTTTTAAGAAATAAATCTTTATTTAATCTATTTACATTCATCTTTTTCCAATTCGTTTGAAATCCCTCCACAAAGGCAATATAAAATCGACATTCTGGAGGCTACTCCATTTAATACTTGATCTAAAATTATTGCTTGCTCACTATCAGCTACTCCACTATCAATTTCTACTCCACGATTCATAGGGCCAGGATGCATGATAATTATCTCTTTTTTGTGATTATTTAAGCGATCTAACGTTAATCCAAAGCTCGACCTGTACTCTCTTACAGATGGAATAAGAGGTAATCCCATTCTCTCTTTTTGTATGCGGAGAATGTTCAGAGCGTCAGCCCATTCTATCAGATCATCAACATTATAAATAACATCAGCACCCAAATCTTTAATATTATTAGGTATTAAATTTGGAGGACCACATACTGTTACTTTGGCGCCCATTGTTAAAAGACCATAGATATTGCTCCTTGCTACTCTGCTATGAAGGATGTCACCCACAATTCCTATTTTTAATCCATTTAGATAACCAAATTTCTCTTTTAAGCTCATCATATCTAAAATAGCTTGTGTAGGGTGCTCATGAGTTCCATCCCCAGCATTTACTACTACTGCATCTATAAATTCTGTAAGATGTTTTGGTGATCCGGGTGCAGGGTGACGCATTACAACTGCATCAATTTTCATAGCCATAATATTTTGCACAGTATCTTTAAAACTTTCTCCTTTTTTTAGGCTACTTGAAGAAGCAGAAAAATTAACCGTATCTGCGCTTAACCTTTTTTGTGCAAGCTCAAAGCTAATTCTTGTTCTAGTTGAATTCTCAAAAAACAAATTAACTATAGTAACACCTTGCAAAGAAGGTACTTTTTTAATGGGACGATCAAGAACTTCTCTAAATTTAAATGCTGTGTCTAAGATAACTTCTAAATCCGATACGGGATATTCCTTTAAAAAAAGTAAATGCTTCTGTTTCAAAGTTTTATTTTTCTCCCGAAGTCAAGATTACAGAATCTTTCCCATCTGTCTCTTGAAAGTTAACCTCAACATGCTCTCCTTCATGAGTAGGGATGTTTTTGCCAATAAAATCGGCTTTTATCGGGAGCTCACGATGCCCCCTATCTACTAGTACTGCCAGCTGTACTTTTGATGCTCTGCCAAAGCTATTTAACTCATCTAAAGCAGCTCGTATTGTTCTGCCCGTAAAAAGCACATCATCAATTAAAATAACAACCTTATTATCGATTCTGAAATGTATCTCCGATCCTCTTACCTCAGGCATTACTAACCTTTCTCGGTAATCATCCCGATGAAATGTGATATCTAGAGATCCAAGTTTTATTTCTTGACCATTTATATTCAAAATTTCTGATCTTATTCTGCTCGAAAGAGGTACGCCTCTCTTATGGATACCGATTAATACCCTTTCATGGTTATCATCAATGCTCTCAATTATTTCATGACTTATACGAGTAATACTTTGGGCAATTGACACCCGTTCCATGATAGTTGTTCTCTTCAAAAGAATCCTTTAGTTTAAAAAAAAACCCCCAGCAGAGATTAAAATCTAAATTGGAGGAGTTTTCTCTGCCCTTATTAGCCTCACTGGACCAATTTAAAGGGTTTTATTTTTCATGAATCTATGTTATTCTTCCTAAAAAACAACCTAGTATTTTATATAAATTTTTATCTTTTAATGAATCCATCATAACATAAAGATCAACTGGCTCTTTTCTAAACCATTTTTCTTGTCTGCGTGCTAATTGCCTTGTCTTTATGTAAATTTTTTCTAACATTTCATTTTTGCTTATTTTATTTTCTAAAAAATATTTAATGTGTTTATAACCTATAGACTCCAAAGACAAAAATTTTTTATTTTGTTTTTTTTGTAATTCCAACAAATTCTCCACCTCATTTATCCAACCTTTTTTAAACATCTCAGAAGTCCTATTTTTAATTCTCATATTTAAAGTGGTTCTTTCCCAATTCAGAAAGATGGTAAACAACTCTATCGTTTTAGTTGGATTAAGTTTTTGTTTCATAAAATGCTCAGTGGGACTTTTTCCAGTAGACTCATATATTTCCATTGCTCGAATTAATCGCTGTTTGTTATTCACATGTACAATTTTCGCATATTTTTTGTCAATTTTTTTTAGTTTTTTGAATAAGATTTCTGGGCTTTTAAGATACTGTTTTTCTAGTTTTTCTCTGATATTAAAATTTGATATACTTCCTTCAAAGATTCCTCTTTGAATTGTCCTATAATACAATCCTGATCCGCCGCATAAAATAGGTGTTTTATCTTTTTTTTTTATTTCATTAATTTTTTTAGCCA
>NZKX01000060.1 GCA_002694025.1 Fidelibacterota bacterium
CAAAGTCCATATTTAACACAATTCCTGAAACAAGAAGAGTCCACAGTGCGAATAGTTGAATAAATTTTCCAGAATCAAAAAAGATTCCTATTTTTTCAAAAAAAGGTTTAAAAGTCAGAAAATTTTTAGATTTTTTAGGGAAAATTCGAGCAATAATCATAACTTATCCTATGAGTGGAGATCCTGTAAATATCTCAATTATTTCATTGGTAATTATAAAACCAATTACTAACGCTGAAATAGTAAAAAGCACTCTAAATAACATAGGATCGATTTTTTTATTCCCCATGCCAACCATTAGCTCACTACTAAATTCATTAATTCCCCACTTTTTTAGAATAAATAATGCGGTCAACATTCCCCCAATCGGTAGCATATATTTTGAGGATAGATAATCAAGAAAGTCAAAGAAAGAAATGTTAAATAATTTGTTGAAATCGTTAAACCCTCCCATCGACATAGAGCAAAAAATACCGACAATGGTAACAATAGATCCAAATACAACGGTTGCTTTCTCCCGACTCCAATTAAGTTCATCGATAAAATAAGCCGTTATAACCTCCAAAATCGAAATAGCAGAGGTAAGCGCAGCCATAAAGAGTAAGAAAAAAAATAACGATCCCCATATCGTACCACCCGCGATTTGAGGGAACATAGTCGGCAGTGCAACAAAAATTAAACCGGGTCCAGAATCTGGATTAGCACCTAGCGCAAAAACTGTAGCAAAAATAGCGACTCCAGCCATCATAGCAATGACTGTATCCAAAAGAATTATCCATAAAGCTGAAGACAATAAATTTTGATCGTTCTTTAGATAGCTACCATAGGTTATCATTGTGCCCATACCAAGGCTTAATGTGAAAAATGCATGCCCTAGTGCTAAAACAACGCTTGAAGCATTTAAATCTGAAAATTTCGGTTGAAATAAAAACTCCAATGCTCTTGATCCATTTGGCAATGTTAAACCTCTAATCATTAGGACAACCAAAATTAACAAGATAGCAGGCATCATAATTTTAACCCATTTTTCAATCCCACCCTTTACACCCCTTACAATAACAAAAATAGTTAAAGCCATAAAAATAATCTGCCAAAAAACTGGGTTTATTGGGTTTGAAATAAAATTACTAAATTGATCTCCTGCTAACTCAGCGTTACCTGAAATTTCTGCAAAACCTCCCATCATAGATAAAAGTGCATAACGTAGAGTCCACCCCCCTACTACACCATAAAAAGAAAGAATTACAAAGGCTGAACACACACCGATAGCGCCAACATATTTCCAATTTGTTTTTGGTGCCAAAGTTTTAAACGCACCCACTGGACTAAGTTGTGTTTTTCTGCCAATAACAAACTCGGCGATAACAATCGGAAGGCCAACTAATAAAATACATATAAGATATATTATAGTAAATGCAGCCCCACCATTTTCGCCAGCCATATGAGGGTATTTCCATATATTACCTAAACCTACGGCTGATCCTGATGCAGCAAGAATAAAACCAAGCCTTGATCCCCAATGCTCTCTTTTATTCATTTAATCCCTCCTCAATTTGTTCCTGATTTATTGGACTTTCCATTAATCTATCAAACGAATTCAAATGCGCATCCACTACAGCGTCTATCATTGCATAAAAATAAATAATTCCGATCCACCATGCATATTTATTTCTTTTTTCAAGATATCTATGTTTTTTCAGTGGATAATTATTACTATCATAAGTGTTGTACTTTTCAAGATTATTTTTCCAAGAATAATATGCAGATAACTCTAATCCTAAAACTACTGCAGACTTTAAATATTTTCCATTGTAGACCTGCCCCAAACCAGGTATTATAGAAAAGTAAAACGCTTTTTTAGGATTTTTATAGTGGGAAGCTCCCTCATTATTTGCTTGGATTAAATTCATAGCTGCAATAGTTATCAGTATTTTACAAAAAATCCTTCGCTTATCTGGATGCAATACATTCAATCTCAACATTTGCTCCCATAGGTAATTTAGATACTTCAACCGTAGACCTTGTTGGAAATTCAATACTGCCAAAGAACTCTTTGAACGCCTCATTAATTATACCAAATTGATCTATGTCAATTAAAAAAACGGTTAGTTTGATGATATGGCTCCTATCCAGATTGGAATCTTTTAAGATGGAGTCAATATTTTGAAATAATTGGTTTATTTCTTTAGTTATTCCACCCTCTACGAGTTTATTACTCGCTGGATCTATTCCAATTTGACCACTGGTAAAAATAAAATTGTTACTTTCTATGGCTTGATTATAAGTACCTACAGATTTGGGTGAATTTGGAGTATGTAACACTTTTTTCATTTTATTTTAAAATTATTTTCCAAACATATACATGGCAACCCAATATCATCATCTAATTTTCGATAAGCATCACCTTCAACCTTCCTTAAAAAAAATTCTCCAACTGCAGCTATTGTGGTTTCAAATAGATGTCCACCGTATGTATGCATATCATGATCTGAAAGAACTACATGGGCATGAAGAAATGGTTGTTCGTTATTTAGTGTTACATTACCTTCAAAACTTACTAGCTCATGTACATTCGAAATTCTTTTTTTTAAATATCTTTTCTTAACTATATCATAAGCTCCAAGTTCAGTATTTTTTACTGCACCTATTCCTGACAACTTTCCATTTTTAATATTTTTAGCTTTGCAAAACTTTGTTAATGAACTCATTACTTTTTCATCTTTTTCCACATACAATAAATAATTTTCTTTATCTTTTAAATATTGCATTTATAAAGCCTCGAGCATTTTTTTAACCAAATCTTTTGTTTCACTAATTGCTTTATTAATAACCGAATTATCCTTACCACCTGCTGTTGCCATATGCGGTTTACCTCCACCGCCACCACCCATAATTATTCCAACTTTTTTTGCTATATCACCTGCTAATACACCCAAAACATTAAGTTTTTTCGCAACAATAATTATAGCCATTGGTTTTTCCTCGCCTTTTGCAAAAAGGACAGCAACGCCGTTAGTTAGTTTATTGAAAACTTGATCACCTAAAGATTTAAGCTCAAGCATATTTTCTACTTTCACTTTTTTTAAAATAAGGTTGATGTCTCCAATTTTTTGAATATCATTAAAAATATTTGATCCAGAATTTTGATGGAATTGTTTTTTTATTTTCTTTTCCAAATTTTTCTTTTCATTTTTTAATGTATTTACCCTACTAACTATTTCTGAAAAGGGTATATTTAAATTTTGCTGTAGTGATTGCAATACGAAGTGGTTTTTTTGAATTTCTTTCAATGCGCTTTGACCTGTCAAAGCGACCAATCTCCTAACTCCTGTTGATAGCGAAGATTCTTCAACGATCTTAAACATCCCAATATCTCCTGTTCGATCTACATGAGTCCCTCCACAAAGCTCTTTAGAAAAATCTCCAACTTTCACCACTCGAACATTATCACCATATTTCTCCCCAAATAAAGCTTCGGCTCCTTCTTTTTTTGCTTCATCATAACTTTTTATTGATATATCCAATCTTTTATTTTCTATAATTTGATTGTTGACAATTTTTTCAATGTCTTCAATTTGGCCTTGGGTAATTTTCTCAAAATGAGTTAAGTCAAACCGTAAATAATCTGGATGTACTAAAGATCCCGCCTGATTTACATGCTCACCTAAAACATTTTTTAATGCCCTGTGCATAAGGTGTGTTGCTGTATGATTATTCCTAGCCTTTCGCCTTCTAGATATATCCACCTTACATTGGACATCGCTTCCTGAGTAGTCAAAGTCGCCTCTGCAGGAATGTATAACAACCTGATTTTTATTTTTGACATCTAATACATCTAAGTTAATATTTTCACCAATTATTTTACCTCTATCAGAAACCTGCCCACCAGATTCAGCGTAAAAAGGAGTCTGATCTAAAACTAAATAAACTTCGCCATTATCCTTCTTTGAATATTCTATGATTTTCGAATTACTTGTAAGCTTATCGTAACCTATAAAGGACGAATGAGATCCATTGGATACTGAGATCCAATCTAATGACTCTGAAGTGAATTTAAATTTCCCAGAAGACTTGGCCTTTTTTCTTTGTTGATGCATACATTCATTGAAAGCTTTTTCATCGACAACAAGGTTATTTTCTTTTGCCATCAACTGGGTTAGGTCAAATGGGAAACCAAATGTATCATACAACTTAAATGCATCTTCACCACTTATTTGGTTAGAATCATTTTGATCTAATATTTTTTGAAAATGAATTAACCCTCTATCTAAAGTTTCATTAAATGATGTCTCTTCAGAAAGTATTACTCTTTGTATATGAGTTTTCTTCTCATTAATCTCCGGAAAATTTTCACCCATTATTTCAATTATCAGCGGTACTAGATTATATAAAAATGGTTCTTCAAGTCCTATACTCCTGCCAAATCTAGAGGCACGTCTTAAAATTCGTCTTAAAACATAGCCTCTTCCTTCATTGGAAGGTAAGGCACCATCTGCAATTGAGAAACATAACATTCTTATATGATCTGCAATAACTCTATGAGGAATGGGTTCTTTGTTATAGCTTGAATTCGCCCTTTCTTCAATAGCTTTAATAATAGGCTGAAAGAGATCTGTATCGTAATTACTACTTTTCCCTTGCAACACAGCTGTAACTCGCTCAAGACCTGCACCCGTATCAATGTGCTTAGATGGTAATTCAATTAGAGAACCATCTTCTAACCTATTATTCTGTATAAAAACTAGGTTCCATAATTCCCAATATTCAGCTGAATGATTCACGCCAGAGGCTAACTGTTGCTCAGGATCCTTTCCTATATAGTAATGTATTTCTGAACAAGGTCCACATGGCCCTGTATCTCCCATTTCCCAAAAATTATCCTTTTTCCCGCACCTTATTACTCTATCTGGTTTTATATCTGTAACCTCTAACCATAAATCAAAGGCTTCATCATCATCCTTATAAACTGTTGCCCAAAGTCTCTCTTTATCTAATTTCCAGACTTCTGTAAAAAGCTCCCAAGACCATTGAATGGCTTCTTTTTTGTAATAATCTCCAAAAGACCAATTACCAAGCATTTCAAAAAAAGTATGATGGAAGGTATCTACTCCAACCTCTTCTAGATCATTATGCTTTCCAGAAACTCTAATACATTTTTGCGTGTTAACAACTCTAGTGTAATTTGGATTAATTTCGTCTAAAAATATCGGTTTAAACTGGTTCATGCCAGCATTGGTAAATAAAAGAGTTGGATCATCAGATGGCAAAACCGGAGAGCTTCGAATGAATTTGTGGTTTTTTTCTTTAAAAAACTTTAAAAAAGAACTGCGTATTTCGTTTGATGTCATCAAAATGAAAAACTTGTTTCAACCCCAGTCATATTTATCATTTCACCTGCATCTTTAACATCTCCATCACCATTTAAATCTTTGAAGGTTCTACGAAAAACATATGAAAGGATCATACCGTTTCCAAGTTTCAAACCAATATTATAACCAGTAATTGTTGATTCAGAGTATTCAAAATCAAAAGGATTTGGGACATTTCTTTGTTGATAAAACCAATTTGCTGTTTCTATTTTGCTTATAGATTTTTTTAGTTTTAAGATAGATGTGAAACTTTGGTTTGATGCTTCTTCAAAACTTCTTATTTGCTCATTAAACATTTCCCCATCTAAACTTTGAAATGCTAGTTTAGCATCAAATAAAGGTCCCAGATTTAATGTTAAAGATGAAAAAAAACCATTTTGCCGGCCATACAGCCCCAATTTCTTAGACTTTGTAACTATATTGCCTTTATTATCGATTCCTAGTTCAAAAGTAGCTCTCTCGATTTCATAAGACCTATCAAAATAACCAAATTCAAATCTTCCTTCCGGCACCATTCTAAATTCAAAATTAAATTTTGCCGGCCCAAATCTAGCCCCTATTCCAAAAGGAATTAAACCATAACCTGCTTCTTGCTTTTTATTATTGATGGGGTTTTCAGTTTTACCCAAAAGGGCAGCTATTTGTGCATAAAAATTTATTTTAATCGATCCCTCACTTAGAATTGGAATACCGGCATCTAGGGCAAATGCATTAAAAGACTCGAATTCTTCATTAATATTAATTGGTTCAGCCTTAGTGAAAATAGAATCATCTAGAACAATCACTGTATCCAAATCCCAACCATCAATACTACTGTCTAAAGTATCCGTTAGGCCGTCACCATCAATGTCCCATTCATTATCCATATTATCAGCTAAACCATCTCCATCTGTATCTAACCAGTATAATTTATCATTGGGAAAATCGTCAACTAAATCCGGACGACCGTCTCCATCTTTATCTCGCAGTCCTAGATATTGATTTCTATCTCCTACCCATGATACACCAAGATCAAATCCATACGGCACAGGAGCAGAGATTCTTAAACCTGTCAAACCAAAATTCTCTTTAAAATCATTTGTGAATCCATGAACCTTAGTACCTAATGCATTAAACTTAAACTCTAAACCAACTTTTCTAACTTGAGGATATAAAAGTGAATTGCTGTAATTATTTAATAAAATACCATATCCCATGAAAACATTATCCAATGCTCCAATTTTAAAATAATTTTGATCTTGACTTGTACCATACCGTACGTAATAAATTTTATCAATAATTGTATTTTTTATTTTTTCTCCATTAGAAAAATCCCAACCTTCATCATATATGTTGCCATTTTGATCAATATATAAAACAATGTCAAAAGCTATTGAAAGTTTACCAAAAGGTAGTAAAGGCCTTAATGCAAGCTGATTCCATATTTTTCCATCAATAGTAACAGCACCAAAGGCACCTTGCACTGATGAACTTTGCGAGCTGACCTCTATATCTGTATCATCACCCTGAGCATATAAAAAAAATAAACTGAGAATAGTAATTATTATTTTATGTTTAAATATCATTAATCTTTGAATAAGTTTTAACA
>NZKX01000020.1 GCA_002694025.1 Fidelibacterota bacterium
ATATTCTTCTAAATCTAAATATGTAAAGCCAGCTTCATCTGCCCAACTAACACTTTTCATATCATAATCTATTTGAGGAATTGTTGTTTTTGAATCAGTTTCTGTTTGTTGCTTGGCATTTTTTTTTATTTGTGCTAGAAAATCTCCAAGTGTTGGAGTTAGCTTTTTGTAATCTTTATTTTCTAAACCTTTATCTGGTTTTTTATAAAATAATTTTTGGCTTGTTCTTGGTGCACCTGTCAAACTTTTGTTTTTTATGTTTCTTCCATCGGTGATCTCAGAGCTAAAATTTTTATCGGTAACAGCTTTGATATTTCGCTCAAAACTATTAGGAGATTGTGATAAATGGGTATTTAAAGATTCAAGAGCAACAGCATTTCCCCTGTATTTTAAAACAGTCCCTAAACTACTTTTGCTGTCAGTAGGAAACGCATTCTCTTTAGAAATGTTTGTTGTGGAGATCATGACCTCCGAATCAATAATATTCATTAAAAAGACATCTTTTGAGTTTATGGGAAGAAGAAGACCATCCTTGCCTTTATTTTTAGAAGTACGAGGCATAATCTGAGCATTAAGATTCAAAGGCGTTGAATTAAAAGGAATGGTTTTAGATTCTAATAGATTATAATTATCAAAGACATCAAAAACCGTTGTATGTAACGAATCTTTTTCAGCTGAAATGATAGAAATATAATCCCGTTTATTGCTTGAGAAGCTAGACATTTGTATAGCTCCATATCCATTATTACTGGTTGAACTTGACAATAACTTAGCATTCAATAAGTTTAACCGCCCATCAGAAATTTCAAGATCGAAAATTATTCCTTTTCTTATTGGTGAAGCAAAACAAACTCCTATTGTTGAAGATAAATCATTGATAATTGTTAAGCTGGAAGGCCTTATTGCAGTTAAAGATAGCGGCGGTTCATTGTAAATAATTGGGTCATTCGTAAATGCGGATGAAGTTCCTTTAAAGACATATAACCAAGGCTTGTTTTTATCTATATTAATAATTTTCGGTATTATAATTAATTCCAAAAGACCATCACTGTTTAAATCAATAAGGTTTCCATCGACAACAATAATCTCTTCTGCGAATTTATAGGACCAAAGCGTGTCATTTTTTAAAGAAGATAATATTTCAACAAAAAGGATCGAATAATCTTTGCTATTAAAAATTAAGCACTCGTTAAGATCATCTTTATCCAGATCAAATGGACCTTTTATGTGGAATTCTTCATTACCCTCCGCATTGGAGAATAAAAGGACTCCAAGAAATATGGCTTGGAAAAAGCGCATTTCCTCTCCTTTAATTGCACCTAAACAGCGTAAAACTACACATTTATAAATGCTTATTTTAGGGAGCAAAACTATGTTTCAGGCTCCCTTACCTCGATTACTACTCGAAAAATATATGATATTGAGACAATTTTTACAAGAAAAAGACCAAAACAAATATTTTTTTTAATTCTTTAATTTTAGTCAATATTTCCTTTCTTAATTGATACATGAAACTTAATTTGTAACTTAACCTCTTGCGATTGACTCTGAAACATGAAAAATATATCATTCATATTAGTATTTAGCCTAAATCTTCTTAAAAGTCAGTTTAGCTATCCTGCTGAAGATTTTTTAGGTGGAGGTATTGGTTATAGTCCTATGTACATTAAATTGGATTCTATCCCGGGTGCATCATATCTAACAAATATAGGTCTAAACCCTAATGAATTTGACGATCCTTTTGTGGTGCATGGTGGTGAAGGCTTTGCTCACGTAACAGGAAGATGGCGCATTGGAGGATATGCTGGTATGGGTGGTACTTCAGTTAGCACAATTCCTGAAATTAAAATATTTATTGATGGGAACGGAAATGATTCTCTTGATTTTGGCGAGGTTTCCAAAATGTATACAGATGAATTAAATCCATCGATTAAAGCAAAGTTTACTTTTTTACTTGGGGCTGCTTCTGTTGAATATGTTATGCCACTTCTTCAAGATCTAGAAATATCCTCTGGAGCATTGCTTGGACTTGGTCGTATTGCAATGGGCATTGAACAAACAAGCGCAAATCCAAGATGGAAACAGGTCTTCTCTAATGCATATGGAACCATGAGTAACGATACGCTTTTTTATGGTGTTTCAGCAAACGAATTTGATAATCCCGACATAAGACCAGGAGCTGTTTCTGGCGTTTTAAAAGATGTCAGCTCTGCTTTCTTTAATTTTCAACCTTATGTTGCAGTTAAATGGCAGTTTTTAGAAAGACTAGGCCTACGAATAAGCCTTGGTTTTAACAGAGGAACTGTTAGACAGGGATCTTGGAAATTAAACGGACGAACTCAAATAGGCGACTCACCTAGTTCATCTTTATCTGGGGTTACATTTCGAACAATGTTATATGTAGGTTTATAGAGATAAGTTTTAGTAATGTTTAGTTTCTTTAGGCGGGTGTGGCCACTTGTTGTATCCGCATTATTAGGTTTCTTTTTCGCAATTGTATTATTCTTGCCTGAACTTAGCGCTAGAAATAAAAATGCTTACAGGATCCTTAAAACTAAAATGAAAGTCTTAGAACAGATAATATCTTTTGTAAATCACTTTTATTTTGACCAAGTTGACTTTGATAAAATAATGGACGGGTCTTTTAGGGGCTTAATGGAAGAGTTGGATCCACATTCAACCTATATACCTGCAAAAGAACAAGAAAATATTAGTGAATTATTCAAGGGGAATTTTCAAGGTATTGGAATAGAATTCGATATTTTAGATGGATATATTACAGTGATATCTCCTATACCCGATAGCCCATCAGAACTAGTCGGACTTATGCCTGGTGATAAAATTATCGCTATAGATAAAGAAGATGCATATAAAATAACAAAATCAGAAGTATTTAAAAAACTTAGAGGTAAGAAAGGAAGTAAGGTTTTAGTTACGATCAGTAGGCTCGGAGCATCAGAACCGTTTGATGTTACAATTGTCAGAGATAATATTCCTATCTATAGTGTAGGGTCTGCAACAATGATTGATGATGAAACAGGCTACATCTTTCTTAGAAGGTTTTCTGCTACAACAAAAGATGAGGTGATATCTGCAATTGATACTCTTTTATCGCAAGGTATGGAAAAACTTTTATTTGATTTAAGGGGGAATAGTGGTGGATATCTAGAACAAGCAGCTGCAATTTCTGATATTTTTATAAATACAAATGATACTTTGGTTTATACGAAAGGTAAGATAAAAGAATCAAATCAAGTTTTCTTATCGAATACTTCTAGTAAAAATACATCAGAATTTTCTCTAATCGTTTTAATAAACCGAGGTTCTGCTAGTGCCGCTGAAATAGTTTCTGGAGCGGTACAAGATTTGGATAGAGGATTAGTTGTTGGAGAAACTAGCTTCGGTAAGGGTTTAGTGCAACGCCAGTTACCCTTGGATAATGGAGCAGCACTACGCGTTACTATTGCTAGATATTACACTCCCTCTGGGCGCCTGATACAAAGACCATATGAAGATGGTAATGATCTAGCTTATTACAGAGAGCTTTACTCCCAAGACAGAGAATCAAAAATCGACAGCCTAAAGAAATTACGTCCCCGATATAAAACTAAGTCTGGAAGAACTGTTTATGGTGGCGGCGGTATAACTCCAGATATATACATCCCATACAAGAGTACTTTAAATAGTGAAACTGCAAAGATAATAAGAAACACGAAACGGCCTGTCTTTAATTTTGCTTCTCAATATGCATCCCGTTTTAAAGAAGATTTTCCTTCATTCAATAATTTTAAAGAGGAGTGGAATGTTACAAATTCAATGCTCCAAGACTTCTTTACCTATTTAAATTCTGACTCGATCAAATTCCAAAAAGATTCGATTATAAATAATGACTTAGAATTTTTAAAAAATAGAATAAAAAGCGAATTGGCAGGATCTATCTGGGGTAAAAATGAAAACACAAATATTCGTTTACGCTTTGATAATCAGGTCACTGAGGCTTTAAAACATTTTAATGAAGCAGATGCATTTATCCAATCCTCAAATTAAATTATAATGTTTTGAAGCAAACATTTTAATTACTTTTACTTTCAATAATTTAAACTTATACATGGAGTTGATTAATGGTTTATTATTTTCTTGAAGGCGGAGCCTTTATGTGGCCTATTCTTTTAACGCTTGTTTTCGGTTTAGGTTTTGTATTAGAACGAGCCTATTCATTGATGATGTCTGGTGTGAACTCTGACAATTTTTTTGAAGCAGTTACTACATCCATTAACGAAAATGGTGCAGAGGCAGCGAAAGAAATATGTAGTAAAACAAACGGACCTGTTGCTGCAATTTTTCACGCTGGGTTATCTAAAATAGATAAGGGGCATATTGAAACCGAAAAAGCTATTCAAAATGCAGGTGGTATTGAGATGGCATTCCTAGAAAAAAACATGATCTGGCTCAACGCTGTTATTACTATTTCTCCCATGCTTGGTTTTACAGGAACCGTTGTTGGTATGATTGCAGCATTCGATGCAATAAAAGCAGCAAATGATATTTCTCCTGCAGTAGTTGCAGGCGGAATTTCGCAGGCTCTACTTACAACTGCTTTTGGTCTTATTGTTGCGATGATAATACAAACCTTTCAAAATGTTTTTGTTGCTAGAATAGATAAATTAGTTTTAGATATGGAAGAACAGTCTATAAAGATTTTGGATTTTCTTCA
>NZKX01000021.1 GCA_002694025.1 Fidelibacterota bacterium
GATATCTGAACTTGTTAAATTCCACTTCTCAATTATTGCTTTGACCGCAACCCCACTCCGGTTCATTCCTGTTGTAGGTTTAACTAACACAACTTGTTTTTGTTTATATTCAGCAAATAAGTACTCTGCTTCACCTGGATTAAATAGAAGGTTTTGCTTTCGAGCAAACTCATCAACCACCCAAAATCCAGCATTGTGTTTTGTGTCTTTGTATTGATCGCCAACGTTTCCTAATCCAACAAAAGCTATCATTAACTACCTTTTTGTTCTACGGGCGTATCTTGTGGAGATTCATCAGATTTCTTTTCTGAACCGTCATTAATTTCTGAAACCTCATCTTCTGAAACAGCCTCTTCTTCTTTTTCTTTCACGGGGGATGTAACTGATACAATATTTAAATTAGAATCCGAAATTACCTCAATATCTTCAGAGCCTGTATTTAAGTCTTGGACACTTAATGCAGAGTTTAGTTCTAAATGATCAATATTTAGCTCAATTCTCTCCGGTACATCTGTTGGATAACAACTAATTTCAACTTGTGTTAACGACTGAGATAAAATACCACCTTCCTTAACACCAATTGATTCGCCAATAAGAACAATAGGAACCAAGATTGTCATCTTTTCAGATCGACGAACGCGTAATAAATCAACATGGATAACTTCATCAGTTACTGGATGATATTGAACCTGCTTAAGCATTGTATATTGGCTCTCTCCATGTAGATTTATTTCAAAAATTCTTTGTCCCGAATTCATAGCGCGTAATAGAATTGACTTCTCAATTGAAATGTTCGTAGCGTTTTCTCCGGAGTAATATAAAACTCCAGGAACAAGCCCTTTTTTACGTTCTTTTTTTGCTCCTTTAGTTCCAATATCATTTCTATTAGATATTTCTAATTTGTAATAGGATGGTGCCATTATTCTTCTCCTTTCTAATACTCAAATAAAGCACTTACCGACTCGCCATTATGAACCCGGTCAACTGCTTGGCCAAAAATGTTAGATACTGACACAATTTCCATTTTATCGATTAACTTATGCTTTGGGATTGAAATTGTATCCGTTATTATTATTTTTTTTATGCTTGATTTTTCAATACGGTCTATTGCTGGATCTGATAAAACACCATGCGTAGCAATTGCTGTAACAGATTTTGCACCTTTTTTAAACGCGGCATTAGCTGCATTAACTAGCGTACCAGCAGTGTCGATCATGTCATCAATTATCAAAACATCCATGTTTTCTAAATTACCGATTAGATGATTTATTTCAGCTTGATTTGGAGCAAATCGCCTTTTATCAATCAATGCAAAATGCATACCTAGGTTTTTTGCGTAACCTTGACTCATTTTAACAGAACCAATATCTGGAGCTAGCACTACTGAGTTTTTGGGGTCGAACCCTTCAGATTCTATCGCGGAAAAAATAACAGACCTACTATACAGATTATCGAATGGGATCTTCGCAAATCCCTGAATTTGAGTTGAATGAAGGTCTAGTGTAATTATTCTATTTGAACCCATTACAGTTAAAATATCTACAATAACCCTGGAAGAAATTGGAACTCTAGGTTGATCTTTTCTATCCTGCCTTCCATATCCAAAATATGGAATTACCACAGTAACAGTATCTGCTGATGCGCGAACAGCAGCATCGATCATCAATGACAATTCCATTATATTTTCAGAAGGACCGTTAGTAGATTGTATGAGAAAGACATCGCAACCTCTAATGTTTTCTTCATATTTTACCCAGATTTCTCCATCGGCAAATGTGGAAATAGAGACATTGCCTAGTTTTCGACCTAAAGAATTTGCAATTGACATTGCAAGGGTGGGATTACTACGGCCACTAAAAATTTTTAAGTTTTTCTTGTTCTTCAATATTTTTTCTTTTTTTTTGCTGGGGCGCAGGGATTCGAACCCCAACTGCCTGGACCAAAACCAGGTGTACTACCATTATACTACGCCCCAATTATTTTACTTCTAACTGTTTTTTATTGGGTGGGCAATGACAGTCCTATATCTTGACTTATATAATGACTCAGCAGAAATAGCTTTTGCTTCATCGTCAAACACCCCAAACACAGTCGAGCCGGTACCCGACAAACTGGAATAAACAGCCCCTTGTTCTAATAGGGTCTTTTTTATTTGTCCAATTTCTGGATATGCTGGAACAATAATTGTTTCAAAATCATTCTCAAAAAACTTAAAAAGAATATTCTTCTTTTTAATAAAGTTGTTAAAATTAACTTTTTCTTGATTGTTGTCCAAAAATTTTTTGAATTTTTTAAATGCAGCTTTAGTGTCAATATGTATATCCGGCATTACCAATAAAAATGTATTTTCGGTATCATGGTTAATTTTTATCAATTTATCGCCTATACCATTACCTATTTGACAACCTCCATTTATAAAAAATGGAACATCTGCTCCAATTGAAGAACCAATATTAATCAAGTCTTTAGAACAAATATTTAAATTGTACAATTTTGACAACCCCTTCAAAACACAAGCTGCGTTTGAGGACCCTCCTCCTAAACCACTACCTGGAGGGATGTTTTTTTTGAGGTCAATGCTCACCCCTGCAATGTCAAAATGATCAACAAGACATTGCCAGGCTTTTACACATAAATTAGCTTTATTATTGGAAAGCCAATCAACATTCGATGTAAATAAACATCCTTTTTCCTTCTTTTTTATTAAAATACTGTCATAAAAGTCTAATTCTTGAAAGACCGTATGAATATCATGATAACCATCTTGTCTTGCTCTTAAAACCTTTAACCCTATGTTAATCTTTGAAAATGATTGCAATGAAATTTTATTCATTTATTCTGTTTTTATTACAGTTGCAATTGCAATGGCGGACCAACCTTCTGAACTCCCAACAAACCCGAGACCATCAGTTGTTGTTGCTTTTACTGAAATTTGGTTTTCAGTAATACCCATTAAAAGAGCTAAGTTTTTTTTTATCTTTAAAGTATACGGGCTTATCTTAGGTTGGCGTAAAACAATAGTACTATCTATGTTAACAATCTCATATTTATTTGATGCTAATTTTTCTACAATTTTTTTTAAAAAAAGACTGCTTGAATAATCTCTCCATTTTTCATCTTCGCTTGGGAAATATTCTCCTATGTCACCAAGGTTTGATGCCCCTAAGATAGAATCAATTATAGCGTGAATTAAACAGTCTCCATCTGAATGACCTACTGATTTATATTTAGAAGGTATTGAAACACCTCCGACCACTATGGTTCTTCCCTTGACAACTTTATGAACGTCATATCCTATGCCTGTTCGAATCATAGATTTATATTTTCAGCTCTTTCCCAGTCCTCAGAGGAGGTTATTTTAAAATTATTAACATCACCCTTTACTACTGAAATATGAAAATTCAAATATTCCATCATTGAAGATTCATCCGTCATTTCTAAATTGCTTTTTTCTGAAGATGCAATAGCCTGTAATAATTTGTCCTTCCAAAAAACTTGAGGTGTTTGAACCATCCAGACATTATTACGGTCAATAGTTTTTTGAACATCACCTTCTATACAAATTTTTAATGTGTCGTAGTTTGGTATTGCTGCAATTACCCCATCACTATTTGAACAAGCTTTTATGGACTGCTTAATAAGTTTTTCTGTAACAAAGGGCCTGGCACCATCATGAATGCAAACCATATGTGATTTTTTTGTCGAAGATAAAACACCGTTCTTAACAGATTTTTGCCTTGTAACTCCACCAGAAACTACTAATAATTGTTTTTTTGTGTTGATTTTTAAAATATCTTTCTTTATTTGCGATAATTTTCTTTCAGGAACGACAATTATTATTTCGTAAATCTCTTCACACTTTAAAAATTGATTTAACGAATGAATGTAGAGGGATTTACCTTTAAGTTTTTTAAATTGTTTTTCTTCACCAAAACGACTACCTGATCCAGCTGCCATTATAATTGCTGATACTTTCAAAAGACTAAAATTTAAACAATTATCATTGCGTCCCCATAACTCAGAAACCTATAGTCGTTCTTTTTTGCCTCTAGATATGCTTTTTTAATCAACTTTCTTCCTGCAAAGGCACTTACCATCATTAGTAGAGTTGACTGTGGACTGTGGAAATTGGTGATTACTTTGTCTACCATTTTATATTCATACGGAGGATAAATAAATTTATCAGTCCATCCTCTTTTTGGTGTAACCTGAAACCCAGAAATGGCTATAGTCTCAAGGGCTCTAACAGTTGAAGTGCCAACAGCTACAATTTTTCTGTGCCTTTTGCGCGCCTGATTAATTGCCATTGATGTTTCAGTAGATACTTCAAA
>NZKX01000137.1 GCA_002694025.1 Fidelibacterota bacterium
ACCAACAATGTCTTTCTTCCAAGATTAGCAAATGTAATAGCCAGGTTAGCAACTGTAGTTGTTTTACCTTCACCAGGTCCAGCGCTAGAAATAAGAATTGATTTAATATCTTTCGTATTTGATAGTAGAATATTTGTCCGAAGTCCTCGATATGATTCAGAGATTGGTGACTTTGGATTATCTCTCGTAATGATTTTTCTTTTGATACCTTTCTCTCCACCCAAGGCTGTAAATGTTTTATTTTCCAAATATTTATTTAGCAACCCTTGTGAGCTTACTTTACCTATTGCAGGGATAACACCAATAACACTCTTATCATATTTTTCGATTTCATCAATTGTTTTAATGGTATTATCAACAAATTCAATTAAGAAAACAATTACCAAGGCAAAACCAATCCCAAAAAAACAAAAAGTTATAATATCTCTCTGATGGTTTGGACTAAATGGTCGAGAAGGTTTTTTTGCCAAATCGACAATTTGAACGTCCCCTTTTTCAATAACATTATTCATTTTAGTTGTTTCAAGAGTCTGAACAAGTTGCTGATAATGTTCGTTTAAAATTTCATCTTGTCTGTTTAAGCGTTCCAAAATCATATCAGTCTCTGGAATGGAGTTGAGTTTTTTCTTAAAACTATTTAGCATTTTTACTTTTTGATCCCTGCTAAGTTTTAATGCCGTCATACTACCTTCTAATGATAGAATTTGAGAAATTTGTTCTTGTCTTACTAGCAAGGGATCATCAACGGCTATTCCTTTCGCAATTAACATATCAACTTTTTTATTGATTTCAGCTTTGATAAGGTTAAGTTTTTCGTATAACTCAATAACTGATCCATGATCATTCCCATATATTCCAGAATTCAATGCAATCTTAGATTCAATATTTCCAACTTCATTTCTTAAGGAGGATAGCTGTATATTGATATTGTTCATTAACTGACTAGTAAGGTTTAACTCTTGATTTGAAAATTTAGACTTTAGTAAATCTATTTGTTTTTGTTGAATACTTAATTCTGTTTCAATATCATATAAATCCAATTCATATGCATTAATTTGAGAAATAATAACACTACTTTTTGCCTCCATACTATATAAGTTATTCTCTAACATAAATTTCATTTTTTCATTTTCAGAATTTTCAATTTTTTTCTCTTGCAGAGTAACAAGGGAATCTAAAAATGCAACTGAATTTGTTGCATATTTATTTGTCCACTCCTTATCTTTAATTTCAAATTGTTTTACAATACTATTTACTATTCTTCGCGCCTCATCAGCATTCTTACTCACGTAGGTTACTGAAATCATATTAGTGCCACCTTGTCTACCAGCACTTAAGTTATTTTGAATTCTTTTAGCATATTTTTCTCCAATTTCCTCTGTGTATGGACCTTCAAGAATTTTTGTTTTCTTAGATTCTTCTGCATCGTAAAGACCGAGAGTAAATAGTTCTTTTACTATTGTTCTAATAGTTTGTCCCTTTGGATAGAAATTTCTTGTACTAAATAAAAACATATTATTTCGTCTATTAGAATCCCAATATTCCTGCACTACTAACTTAAGTAAAGCTCTAGATTTAATGAGCAATATCTTATTATTTATTTGAGCGCTGTTATCTGAATTACCAAAATTTTGAAGCGATTGCGACCCGGGCTTTTGTGTAATTATAACTGTGGCGGTAGCACGATATCTAGGAATTTTGCTGTAAGTAGAGTAAATACCACCAAGCAGTGCAATAAAAAAAATAAAAATGATTTTTTTTAAATGAATTCTAAGAATTATTATATAATCCTTAAGATATAATTCATTTTCCATTGTCTGATAGTTTACATTATCTGATTTATATTCTAGATGTTGATTTTTCATATAAGATCAAATATAGTACTTAATTGAATAAAAAATGTTAATGCTGCCAGTAAAGTTTGAACAGTAATTAAATCTTCTATTAAAACTCCTGTAAAAGTCTTTCTCATTACGATGGTATCATTAGGTTTAATTTTAGGAAAATTTGATCTATCACCTTTTTCTAGAAAGGGAGTTAAGTCAATAAAATAAACTAGTTGGCCATTTTCATCAGGTGTTTCCCTGTAAAGTCTAATTTTCTTTAAATTTGCATATTCACTTGGACCACCTACTGCGGACATAAGAGATGCAAAATCTATCCCTTCATAAACCTGGAAGGTTCCCGCGTTGCCGGCTGTACCCCAAAAATTTACGTTCATGTATACTTTTCCATCATCGCCTGAAATATACTGTTCACTTGACAGTTGATAATCTTTGATTAATGTCTTTTTATCCAAAGATTGAGCATCTAAAGAGAATATAAAAACAATAGACCACAGAATTATATTATTGATTCTTAAAAAATTTTTATTCATTTAAACTCTCTACTTTAGATCCATGCTCTGAAAATCAAATTGTAACATTAAAAATATAGATCTTCTCCTCTTATTATGCTATAAGGATGTTCCATTACTAACCGATAGGCATATTCAGCTCCAACAATATTCTTAGCAATTTCGTAGCTTTTCTTAATACAGAAATTCCGGTTCGTATCATTATGTGCATCCGATGCTAAAACGTGACAACAATTTTCTTTAATAATTGCAAGAGAGGTGTCTTTAGCTTTTTTTCCCAGAAACCCCAAAACGCTGCCAGAATCTACTTGTATTATACATCCAGCGTTTATCCAATCAAAAATAATATTTAAGTCATTTTGTACCTTTTTATATCTTTCTGGATGTGCGATTATCGGAGTTATTCCATTCATTTTTAAATCAAAAAGTGTTTGTTTTTGACTATTTGGAATATTGTTTGGTGAAAATTCAATTAACATAAATTTCCCTTTTCCGATTGTAGTGAACGGTTCATCTTTTATTTTCAATAAATTATCATAGTAAAACACCTCACAGCCAAGATGTATTTTTAAATCAATGTCAAGTTCATTTAATTTTAATTGTAGAGAATTTTTAAGTTTTTCAAGTCTCTGCACAGAAAAATCAATATTCATAAAAAGTGGATGTTGATAGTGAATAGTATTTACTATTTCCGTAACTCCTTGATGATGGGCATGCTTTAACATCTTTATAGACATCTCAAAAGACTTTGCACCATCATCTACATTGGGAAGTATATGGTTATGAATATCAATCATTTCACTAAAATTTTGCCTATCCAAAATAATGATACAAAAATATATATTAAATCAAAAACTGATGAAAATATTGATTAATAAATAGTTTTAACTATTTTTTTTTATAAGATGGTCCTTGAAAAGACTTGTTTGTTTTGATAAAAGGGATCCTTTTATCTATTTGCATTGTTTTTGGTATTTCTTTTAAGTATCAGTACCATTGAAAGACCGACATTGCCAAAATACGTAAATGTAGATGTAAATGGTGGAGTTTGAGGAACTACATTAGCATTGAAAAAAAGTTTGAAAGCTATAGGGATATTAGTTAAGTAGTAGTCTAAAGATGAGCCAAAA
Source organism: Fidelibacterota bacterium (assembly GCA_002694025.1). Next base: position 3,487 of record NZKX01000137.1, read on the forward strand.
TGAATTCCTGGGCCACTGTATGTTTCATCTTTTAAACTCGTAACACCTATTGGGAGATCAATATTGTAATCCATTTGATCAAGGTCAGTTGCAATATTGAAATTTATACCCGCATCGACAGTAAGATGTAGGTTTTCTGGAAAAAAATAAAGTATTGGTCTTAAGTCAATGTTTGTAAAAGTTCCAATTTGTAACGCCTTCAAGTCACCTAAATGATCAGCTTTATAACTAAAAGTCATAAACCGTAAACCTGGAGAAATATCTACAGGCCCTACTGGATAATATGGGAATTGTATATTAATCCCTATATTTGGTCCCATATCAGCCATCTGACCTTCGCGAGGACTTGGTTCTACCTCTTTTAGAGAATTTGCGACGAAGAGGGGAATCCCTCCTAAAAGGGAAAAGTTAAAATAATTCCAATGTTTTTTTGGATCATTTAAGGCCTGAAATTCTTCTTCTAAATTAATGTGCTCATGGTAATTTTTTTGGATATTACTTGCCATCCAATCATCATTGTTGGGAGTAAAAGTTCCTCCCTGGTAAAAATACGTTACATTACTATTCAATACAGGAACCATACCATTTTCCATATTTAAAGAGTCTATATTCCCAACCAAAACTCCCTCAGGGGTATCTAAACCAACGGGTATTATATAAACTGATGACTCATCAACTTTAGTGACTTTTCCAAGGACATAAGTACCATCATAAAAAACTATTTTGCCATGGAGAGCAAATAAAAAACTTAATGAAGTAGAAAAAATTAAGACCCTAATCAAATTTTTTACAAAATTTGGCATCTAAGTAAAATCTCTTGTAAGCATAATTTTGATATGTGATCGCAATGAACTCCGCATATGGTAGCCCAATTAGGCTGCAACAATATTAAATCAGGCAAAAGGCACAATGCAAGAGTAAAGTCAATTTAATATTCATGATATTTATTTTTAAATTGAGCGTAAATAATTTAAAACTTTCAAACATAATTAAAATTTAAGGACGTTTAAAATGATTAACTTTTTTAAAATTATATTCATTTCTTCTTTTTTTCATGTTTCCTTATTCTCACATTGTCAAATTCCTTGTGGAATATACTCGGACGCCATGCAAATAGTTCAAATTCGAGAAGACCTAAGAACTATTGATAAAGCAATGGAGATGATTAGAAATCTTTCAAAAAATTCTGATCCACAAACACTAAATCAAGTTACTAGATGGATAACCTCAAAAGAAAGTCATGCTCAGAATATTCAAAAGATCACTGCAGAATATTTTCTAACTCAAAGAATAAAACAAAATTCAAAATTTTATGAAAATAAACTGATAACATTACATCAACTTCTTGTTTCAGTCATGAAATGTAAACAAAGTGTCAACAAGGAAAATGTTGTAAAATCAAATGAACTTTTAAATAATTTTACAACTTTATATTTTGATGATCATGGAATTAAACACCTGAATCAATTAGATCACAATAAATGATATAATTATAGATTAACATTTCATCATTTGGTAATAACTTTTGCAAAGTAACAAAGTAGAATTATTTTTTTTGCAGTTCAACAATTAGAATATTTTGATTAACAAAATTAAAAGTATACTCTATAAAAAGAAAAGGCAGATTTACAATTATCCAAATTATACACTCAAGAAAGTTTTTTGGGAAGATAATGTTGATAATCATTATTATGGGCACTATCAAATTTTAAAGAAGTACTCGAAAACTGCCTTGCCCTATAAAATTAATGGAGAAGTACAACATGGTTGGTCCCCTACTAGCGGAATTACCTCCGAAAACAGTTCTTCAAAATCTATTAAAAAAAACAGATTTTATTTGTTTAATGAGGAGAATAAGAAGAAAGCAATAAATGCTGGATACAAAAACATAGTAATTATCGGCTCTCCTTTCATTTACATAGAAAATCTAAATCAAAATTTTATAAAAAAAATTCCAAATAGCTTAATTTGTTTTCCAACTCACAACCATGAATGGGCTGGATTCAAAGACACATTGAACTCATACCAGAAATATTGTACCGATTTATTAAAAATATCAAAAAAATTTAAAAAAATTACAATTTCACTTTTCTGGAAAGAATACGAAGACTCAAATATTAAAAAAGTATTTAAAGATCATGGCTTTTCAATAGTTACAATGGGTCCTAGAGATAATAATCCAAATTTTTTACATAGATTCGTAAAAATTGTAAGCGAACATGAATATTTATCATCAGATTCATTTTCAAGCGCAGTTTTTTATGGATTATATTTGAAAAAAAAAGTGTTTATTTATAGTCGTTTGATTTATGAAAATGAATTGTGGGGTAAAGAAAATGAAAACGCAGAAAATGAACTTATTCATTATAAAATGAAATATCCAGAGCTTCTATGGCAAAATTTTGAAGACAAATCATATTATAGAATTGGAGAAAAAGAGCTAGGCTCTAAATTCAAATTATCACCTAGAGAAATGAGAAAAATGTTTGGATGGAAGATAAATAAACTCTTTTTTAAAAGAATATAATGAGATTATTATTTTACCTTAATTTTTAAAATATTTAAGTGTAAAGAAACCAATACAATTAAAATGATAAAAATGCATAGATCGTATATTTATCACTAGGCTCGTGGATGGAATCAATCTTTTGAATTTTGAGCTTAACTACATTAACTAAATGCTTTATTGAAGCAAAATTAAAAATAGTATTGTGCTCTATATAAAATTCTTCTCTATTTATGAATCCCCCATTTTTTGATGAATTATAACCATCTGGAATTTCTATGTAAATACAACCTTGAGGTTTAAGCAAAGATTTTGCTTTTAGTAGAATTCCTAACGGATTTTTTACGTGCTCTAGGACCTTATTTAAAGTGATTAAATCAAATGATTTAGTAAAAATGAATTCGTCAAATCTGCCTTTGAAAGCATTCTCAATTCCTACATAGTTTTTGGCGTGAGCGACTGCTTCAGCGCTTGGATCTATGCATGTTAAATCATTAAAATATTTCTTTAGCTCTGCCAAGAACACACATAAACCACTCCCAATATCTAACACCTTTAAATCTTTTTTAAATTTAGAATTTGTTATAAAATATTTATTTATCCTATCAACCCTTTGTTTATTATCAGATTTTTTGTAGGGAAGAGACATTATTTTATCAAAATGTTCGCTAAGTTTATTTTCATATGTTCTACTATTATAATTTTTATCATATAAATGATCTAAATCGAAATCATGCTGATTTGCAAATATACCGCATGTTTTACACTCAGTTATAACTCGTTTATACTCATTAATGGGTATTAAAAAATCAGTTTCTTTGACAGGTTTAGAAAATAATTCCTCTTTCACCTCCAAAT
>NZKX01000061.1 GCA_002694025.1 Fidelibacterota bacterium
GCACCTTGGCGTTTCCATTCATTTACATCTTCTGGTGTATACTTATTTTTCATTTTATATATCTTTTGGTCTAAATAATTATAAATTAAAGGATAGCTCTTTGCCCAAAGCGGTTAGTAAATTTTTGTCTAGTTACTAATCAAAATAAGTAAATTGTTAAAATAGACATAACTTTTTTATTGAAGGTTAGAAAAATACATAATTCTATCCTTGTTTTTAAATACAAAAACACATCCAAATAGAAGTAGGAAATTTTCAAAAAGTTTTCCGTAACCAACCATCTGCCCTTCTTTAAGACCACAACCGCACTCTATATTAAATCCTCTAACCATTGCTTGAAAAACTAATAAATTAAAAACTATTAATAGAAAACCTGATAGAAAAGAATTTGCTTTTATCTTGATGCCCGCAATTAAACCTAATCCAATAAATAACTCAAGCCATGGTAATATGATTGCTACGGTATTCTCGAGCCCAAAGGGAACTGCGTGATAGTTCGCTATTTCTCTAGAAAAATTCCCGGGATCTAGAATTTTGCTATAACAAGCCACAATAAATACAACTCCGATAATGAATCGTAAAAGCAGATCCATGTATGGAAATATTTTATTCATTTTGAACCTGAGGATAATCTGCATCTACCCATTCTTGCCACCCACCTTTAAATAATAAAATATTACTAAACCCGATTGACTGAAACTCATAAGACAAATCCTCACTTGATCCACAATCGCTATCACTACAATAGACTACGAATTGCTCATCAATTTCAATCTTTTTTTCTAATTGCTCAACAAGAGAATCAAAATCATCGCTACATATGGCATTTGGAATGTGCCCATCATTATAAAATTCCTCAGCCCTTGCATCAATGAATAGTACATTTTTATCGAACAATTCCTTAGCAATTTTTATATCAATTCCGGTGATAGTAGGTTCTGAACTTTCTGTTTGAAGATTTTCTAAGTTAGAAATTACTTCAACCTTTTGTTTAACATAAGCTAGTGGATTACTTCTTAATTGATTAAAAACAATGGATACAATGGTACTTAAAAAAACAATATATGTGATTTGTGAGTAGAGATTACGTAGTTCTTTCATTAGTTAAATATAAGGGTAGCTCCAACTTGAACTTCGTCTAATATTAACCTATCTCCTAAGTTTTCAAAGAATTTACCAGAGCCGTATCTGACATCATAAATAGAACGATCAAAAACCATATCTGCATTTATTTTAAGCTTAGGAGATGTCTCAAATATTTGTGCGTTGAATTTGAGTGGGTGTGTAATATTTTTTATAGTCAAATCAGACACTACTGATAATTTATTCTCGCTAATATTTTTCATGTTTGATTTAAACTCAATAGAAGCAGTTGGGAATTTAATAACGTCAAAAAAGTCTTCATTTTTTAAATGCCTTTCAAGGCTTTTCTTTCCTCCACCCTGTAGGTCAGAAACAGATATTGAAGTCATATCAATATCAAATTTTCCATAAATAGATCCATCATTCCCAATCTCTAAAATGCCACTTTTTAAATCAATTGTTCCATCATGCCCTGAAGAAATTTTTCTACCAATCCAGGTTAAGTTACTTGAACCAATATCTGCTCTGTAATTTCCAGACGATATAACTAATTCAGTATTTAGATCCGTTCTAGAAGTAGCATTTTCCTTCTTTTGACTACAAGACATTACTATAGCTAAAGAAGCAAATACGATTTTAGTAAATCTTAAACTTTTATATTGCATTTATTTTCCTTTTAGAAATTTATTTAATATAAAGAAGTTTTTTTGTATCTGAAAAACTTCCTGCCTCTATGCGGCAAATATACATTCCTCCAGAGATGATTTCACCTAGATCATTTCTACCATTCCAACTTAAGGAATATCGCCCAATATTTTGATGTTCGTTCACTAATGTGATAATTTTTCTGCCTTTTATGTCATATACTATTAATGATACATGACCTTCTTTGGAAATTTGATAACTAATTTTTGTAGTTGGGTTAAAAGGATTTGGAAAATTCTGATCCAGAGAATAATGCATAGAAAAGCGATTTTGACTGAGCTCTAAATCTCCAATAAACAATTCTTGCGGTAGCCCGCCATTGCTAGCAACAGAAAAGCCATCTGAGTCAGTGGCAATGACTCCCCAAAAGTATCTAGAATTACTTTCTAGAAATAATGTTAATGAAGTATCTGACTGAATAACCTCGCTATAGACATAATTACTTGAATCCAACCAATCCTCTTCGGTTTCAACATAAACAATTTGGTAGTTAAACCGTTCTATTGGATCCGGATCTATCGGCCTATTCCAGATAAACTGTATTTCAGAATTTTCATGGACAGATTGATTAGCAGGAAAAACCGTAGCAAAAGCCATTGGGGCCTCAGGATACTGATCTGTATAAAAAAAGGAACTATCTGATGATGAAACAATTCCATTGAGATCTATGGCCTGTACATACCATGTTAAAATTGAATTATCAATTAAATTAGATTGTGGCTGATACCAATTAGTATCTAAATCAACATGCTCCCAAATGCCTGAAGAATTAGCTTCGATATACATTTTGTAAGTTATTTCATCTAAGGGATCAGGGTCTAAAGATTCAGTCCAATAAAATCCTGGAGATAAAGTAGACTGAATGCTACCTGTAATGGGTGCAATTAATGTAGGCAGACTTGGGGTTTCATTTGTAATGTTTGTGTAGAACGATTGATACCCTTCTTGATTTAAAGTTTGTAAACCATCAATATCCTCAGCAAGGACTTGCCAATATATAATAGAATTATCAGGTAATGGTTCCGTAATTAGAAAAAAAGTATCTAACTCTGCATAATAGGTAGTTATACCTGGCTCCGGAGTATCAATAATTAAGCTGTAAAATACACTATCCTGATATTCTTCACTTCTAGAAGAAGTCCATATAAATTGAGGGTTTAGGGTATTTACCTCAATATTATTTGCAGGATATAATAAGGAAAATGAATCAGGCGGACTTCCTCCGCTACCTTGATTAGATAGCCATATTCTTCTTGCTAAACTAGAATCAATAATAAACGGATTTGGGTAACCTTCTTGATATGATCCAATCAACCATGTCCTATCTAGTTCTTCTTGATTAGATGGATCAAATACATGCCAATCAAAGAGTGTATTTTTTTGTGTATTCCAGAAATTAGTATCTGCTTCCTCATGGTATATTGCATAAAAATAGAACATTGCACGAGCAGCATTTCCTTTATGATCTTCCCTAGGCTCAAATAAGGGTACATCGCCGTTTAGCTTCTCAGCATATTGATCGATAAATTCAGTTGGGATTGTATTTTGAGAATAATCATTTCTATACCATGTGTCAGTTTCCTGATCATTTATCTCGGAATAAGGATGATTACCTCGTGAAGAATTTACATTTGACTTGCAAGGGTACAAATGGTGCAAATCACTCTTTTGAGGTTCTTCGCTTGCGCCCATACTTTGAGGCCAGGTATGTTCACAGTTTATTCCTTGATTATAGGCATTTGTACTTGGGTCTTGTGTGACGTCTAAGGTGATTGTAAACCCTGAGTATACGCATGCCAGTTGGTTGTTTTCTTCTAAATCAATTTCTCCATAAAGTATATCTCTAGCGTTAGCATACCCTAATGTAGTTGATGTTTTATAATTATCTCTAACATAACTAAGTAGTTCTTGGCCAAACATCCCCTCGCCTATGATTGTTTGAGAGAAGGATATGGTAAATAATGTTGGGATAATTAAATATTTAATCACTAATTAAATTACAAAACCTTATCAATAACTTTATAATTATTATTGTCTTTAATGATAATTATAGTTTCTCTCCAGGTAATTCCATTTTAGCTTCCCAAGGTAGTGTTCTTTTACGTATTCAATAGGAGTTCGTTAAGTTTGATAATATTCATTCTCGTCATCCGATTTGATTAGGGTAATATGGGCTTTGTCTAAATTATTGCTCCTGAGTAGAATAATAACAGCAGTGGTTTTTCTTAAACAATAATTTGCGAACTATAGCTGAAGTTAAATAGTTTATTTATATAGCGGTGATATAATCAATATTATTAGAACTTAGGTGATATGATAAACCATTTCTAATATAATGATCCAAAGTTTCCCTTCTAAATTTATAATTTTGTTTAAATCCCATAAATTCACAAAAAAGACAAAGGCTTTATTTTGAGTCTAGAAGATTTTAGCGGTTTGTGAGATTATTTTCTTGTGAGGATTTATATTTTTTATGTTCGAAGAAACTCTTCTTTTCTTAAACCCGTCAATCTTTCTACACCAGATATAAGGCCCATAAATCCTTTACCTAGAACTATCATAGTTGGAACTAGGACTGCTACATAACTGACCCAAGTCATCGTCGAAACTTCCTCATTAAATGAGGCTTCACCTGGGTTTGAAACTACGATTGTTGAAGCTAGGTAGAATTGTATAATAGAACTGATAATAAACCCTGAAATAAAATAATATCCAGTTATTTTTAGCACCCTTTGAAACTCAGACTTAAAGTTTACGTCGATAGAGTTTTTAATAAGCTCTTTCTTAAACATATAGTCGTTAAAAAAAATGTTATTAAATGATTCACTTTTGAAAATGCTCATTAAAAATAAGGTGAACCCGATTATAAGAGGCAACAAGCCTTCTTTAATAATAAACCAATTTTTTGAAAGCCCAAGTTGCGAACCGAAAATACCAATGCCTCCAGTTAGAAGAATGTTTATGAAACCTAAAATAGAAATTATATTAATGTTTTTTCTAGTTAAAAAGTCAGATATAAAATATATAACTGGAAAGGCTAATGCGCTTCCAAAAACAAGGGATGAGTGGTTTACCGCACCCTCAAATGAATCAACACTTTCAAGCTCACCAAAGAAATTAGTTAACCATTTATTTCCATTCTTTAATATCAAAACTGGAATGCAAATATTAAATAACAAACTATAAAAAGGATTTTCACGTTTAAGATTACTATTAGAATTCATATGTTTATATTTAACATAAAATTAAAAACCGGGAAACTTTTAAAGCATAAATCACTTCAGGGATATTTTATCAATAAATAATGTAAAATTTTCCTCAACCTTATTGCCAATTAGAATGCCTACTTCTACTATTGATTCTCCTTTAAATCTATCCATTCTCAATGACCTTCCACGAAACTGAGGTTCCATCGTATGAATGGGAATTAATATTTCCTGCCATTCATTTTTGGCAAAAAAAGATTTTGAGTACACATGCCTATCATAGAAGTCAGATTTAATTCTTAATCGATATTCTTTGTTGTCGCCGAAAGCAATAATTGAAATATACTTATATCCCAAGACATCAATTGCATCTACATTATATCTAATTGAGCTAAAACCACCATAGTTGTCTAAGGAAATAAAACCGCTAAATACTCCATGTCCTTCGTAGTTTATTCTTAAAGCCCCTTGCGATACACCGCCCATAACCCCATCATCTATTACTCTCCAATTTCTAAGACTGGAATTTTCTGAAAAGTCATAAACAACTTTAGCTTCCATTAGCGAAAATATGAAAAATATAATTTTGAAAAAGGTTAAATGTTTTCTCCACATTCTAAATTACAAGACGATTATGTTACTATACTTACTAATTTAAAAAGACTAATATTTAAGAAGGTTTTTTACTTCCATGTCATCACAGTCTTCACAATCGTTGACCACAGCATATTCCCCAAACTGAGTATATATTTCACCAATTTTACAAGCCTTAATCAAGGTGTTGTTGGTAAACACTAAAGCATATTTTCCAAAATTACCGCAACGTCCATCATAATTAAATCTTGGTCCCATAATTTGCGTAACGTCTTCAGCTGTCATACCCATTTTTAAAATGGATAACTTGCCGCTAACTTTATCGATTTCTTCATGAAGGGCTTCTATATCTTCATCAAGAGTAGATATTTGTTCTTTCTTTTTCTTCAATGATGCCAGCTCGGCTTTTTTCTCTTTAAACTCTGTCTCTAAGCGGAAAAGTTCTTTTGTTAGCTCAACTGAGTAAAGATCACTGTTTTGACTCTTCTGATTTATTAATTCTTTAAGAATATCCTGATAATCTAGAGAAAAAGATTTAATAATCTTTTCTTGTTCTAATTCTAGATTTTTAACCCGCATATCATATTCACGCTTGATAATAGATAATTTCTCATTTTTAAATTTTTCTAGGTCATCGTTGAATTTCTTATTTTGATTATCAATGCTCAAATATATTTCTTGCTTGTCCTTTAATAATTGCGCTTCTTCCATTTTATTTTTCGTATATACATCAGCTACAAGACTTGCAATTCCTTTATTTTTTTTGATTGAATATTTGGCGGTTGAAATAATCTCTAAGTCATTAAGTGACACAACCTTGCTGTTGATATTAATTTTATTAGCAAATTCGGTTATTGTTCCAAAAATTACAATCTCTGCTGATACAACATCCATGAACATTTTAGCAACGTTTTCATTCATAATATCTAGAGCTTGAAGGTTTTGTTGATCTAGAATAATTTGTACTGGATTCCGATCCAAAATTGTATAGTCCTCATTGGTGGATAAATGTTGAAAAAGTTGATCGGCTACAAAACCACCAAAATAACTTGAAAATCCTCCAAAATCAGTATGATCTGCAATATAAACAGTCGAACCAAGAGGAATTTCTAATGATAAAGTATCTGCATAGGATTTGATTTCTTTTAAGAGAGGATTTGGGCCAGCGGCATCATTTCCGTATAAAAAGATACCTAAGAACATAAAAATTATCTTATTTAGCATACTTAAATCTAATTATCATAAACCATAGAAAAAAACCCCACAGATATAGTGTTTTAATTTATGACTCTAGATCACGCCAAGGCCCATAGGGCTCAGACCAAACTTTGCCAGCAGGAGTTTTTCCATTAAAATAATTTTCAGCCCTTTTATTAGCAATATAGGGCTTAGTAGAAAGGTTCACATCTTTTTTATCTGGGACAAGCGAAAATCCAACAATGGATACTAAAAACACCCACATAAGAACCAAAGGAAATGACTTACCTATTCCTTTTTTTTGCATAACAATTTTTAAACATTGCTCCACTACTACA
>NZKX01000022.1 GCA_002694025.1 Fidelibacterota bacterium
ATTGTTACCATATAGTTGTGTATTAGAAATTCTATTTAAAACATTAACATGCAATAAATGACTAAGCAAATCTTTTTGAATGTTTAAAAACATTCCTAAAACATTGGGATCTTTAGTGCCGCTCCACCCTCTTCTCTCTTTTTGCAAATAACTATAAATATCAGAAGGGATTTGAAAAGCATCTGGTGCAAAAGCATATTTTGTCATGAGAGTCATGGCCCACTTTTGATCTTGTCTTGGAACTGGAACAAAAGGCTCTTCCTTCCCTTGCTGTCCCACCATTGATCTGTCTATGAACACTCCTCCCACATACCTTGAAATGATTCTAGTGCAATTCGAGTATTCGCTATTTAAGACAGAGAAAGCATCTCTTAGCCCATGGTAAGATTCTCCTGGTATTTCAAATTTATCCTTAAGAGTAGGGTAAGTGGCGCGAATAATATCCATTCTCTGTTGGGCATATGCTACTGGGTCATTGCTCATGTCCGAAATCATAATCCTTGGATCTATAGCTTTCCCTGCTGACCTCATATCGTCGGCATCGTTTCCATACCTGTATTCGTTTTTTACAGATTTATTTAAAAGGTTTTCAACTCTACTTTTTTCGTCTTCTGGATTAAGAAGTTCAGGTGCATAACCAAACTCTATAGCCCAAATGTCATATGGCCCGGGAGTTGTAGTGTAAAACTGCCCGTGGTTTTTTGAATTAACACCAATATTTGCACTTACGTAATCCATTACAGAAGACGTTAATCCAACCGGCTCAGTAATATGCCTATAATGAATGTTTTTAAAACTATGTAGTTTGCTTGAATAAAAATTATGGCTTAAACCTAATGTGTGTCCGACTTCATGAAGAGTCAGCTTTACAAGGCTTTCATAAATGATTCGGTGTTGCTCTAAATTTGAATAATTAGAAATATCCCCCATGACCATCATCCCAAACATGTTCCCTTGTTGAATATGGTTTCCAGCTAAACACTGAAATTCTTCTGAGGGTAAGTTGTTTGAAGCAAAAGTATCATAAATTTTCTCATATTTTACCCTATTGGTGAAATATACATATTCTAACATTACATCAGCTCCAAGAATTTGACCAGTTCTAGGATTTACAAAGCTTGGACCATAACCACCGAAAGGAGGTCTCGGAGAAGATGTCCAACGTAAAACGTTATAACGTATATCTCCAGCATCCCAGTCAGCATCATCTGGCTGAACCTTAACATCAATAGCATTGATAAAACCTGCTTTTTCAAAAGCTTTATTCCAAGCTAAAACACCTTTTTTTATTGCGTCTCTAAATTCATAGGGTGTTGTGTTTTCTATCCACCAAACAATAGGCTCTTTTACAACTGATTTGGACTGGCTCGTATCTTTTTTTTCTAGGTGCCAACGATGAATCATATCCCGATAAGGAGTTGGGTCGTCGGAGGAAGTCATATCTGTTTGTTGAGTTGTAAAGTAACCTACTCTTGGATCCTCAAACCTGGGTTTATAATTATTTTCAGGAACCTGAATGAAGCTATGCTGCAAGGTGACATTCACGGACCGAGGGTCGGTTAAGCCAACATCAGAACCCCAATTGGTAGGCATCGGGTTAGTGTATACATACTGAACTATTACATCTGTATTTTCCGGGTAGTTTTTAACGTTTAGATATTTAGTTCTTTCTTTTGCTAACCTTCCAATTTTAAATGGGTTTTTATTAACGCTGCCAGGCACAAAACCTCTCGATATTTGATGAATGGCCTCTGTCAAAAAAACATTATCTACATCAATGAGGTATTCGTTTTTTCTTTCAGAAACGATGGTAGAAGATGCAAGGATTGCAGAACTTACGTTTGCATCTGATGAACGACTTAGAGGGTTTTTTGGATCAAAATACATTGCATTATTTTGAACCTCAAACTCAATTCGGTTAAAATATTTTTTTAGCTTAAAGATTTTAGCGCCCCTATAACTGCCTTTAAAAACACCCGCATTTAGTTGACCGTTTAGCCCATGTACAAAATGGATAAATTCTTTATCTAATTGGGATTTCTTTATAAGCATATATACTTTCCCGTTTGTCGTATCTTGGTGCAAATCAAAAAGACCCGTTAGTTCTTTTGTGTTTTTAAGAACCTCCTCAATTGTTTTCTTTTTAGTTTTTTCTGTTTCTTTTGTTTTGCTCTCAGTTAGAACCTTGTTTTCTTGGGCTTTTGTTTCTTGAGCATAAAGAATCGAAGAAAGCAAAAATGTTAAAATGTAAGATATGATCATGTCACTTCCTTTTTGAGGGAATAAAAAGATCTGTCATTGTTCCTTCCAGTACTTCTGCTGCTGCACCGACTGTTTCACCTAAAGTTGGATGAGGGTGAACTGTTAAAGCAATATCTTCTACATCTGAGCCCATTTCTAATGCAAGACAAATTTCTGATATGAGGTCGCCTGCAGATGGGCCCACAACAGCCCCACCCAAAACCCTTTTTGTGTTGGGGTCAAACAACACTTTGGTTTTACCTTGCACTGCATTGAGAATCATAGCCTTACCACTAGCCGACCAAGGAAAGTCTCCAAGTTCATATAATATTCCTTTTTCTTTGGCTTCTTTTTCGGTTAAACCAACCCAAGCAACTTCTGGGTCTGTGTAAACTACACTTGGAATAGCTTTTGAGTCCATAGCCGCAGGAAGACCGGAGCAAACTTCTGCTGCGACTTTTCCTTCGTGTGTTGCCTTGTGTGCCAACATGGGATTGCCAGCAATATCTCCAATAGCATAAATCCCCTCTACGGATGTCTTCTGATACTCATCGATTAGAATAAACCCCTTATCATCAATTTTAACATCTGTTTTTCCAAGGTCAAGAAGGTCAGTGTTTGGTTTTCTACCAACAGCGACAAGAACTTTTTCATATACCCCCTCAGTTGTTGCGCCATTCTTTTCAATTGAGACCTTAACTCCTTCATCAACATCAAGATCAACAAGAGTCACTTTTGATGAGAGCATTATAGATTTGAAATGTTTTTTTAATTTACGTATGAGTGGTTTTTTAATATCGTCATCTGCTCCAGGAACTAAACTATCCATGTATTCTACAACAGAAACATCTGAACCTAAGGTGCTATAAACTTGGCCCAGTTCTAACCCTATAATTCCTCCACCAATAATTAGAAGAGAACTTGGAATGCTGTCAAGGTTTAACGCTGTTTTTGATGTTAACAATGATGGGTGTCCCTCAGGAAGATTTGGCAACAGTGTTGATCTTGAACCAGAAGCTATAATACAGTTTTTGAATTTGACTTGCTCTTTCTTTTCATAAGTTTCAATCAAAATCTCAGTATTTGTTATAAATGAAGCTTTCCCACACACCACCTTTACATTTCTAGCTTTAGCTAGTTGGGAAATACCTCCATTGAGTTGAGATATAATTTTATTTTTATGCTCACGAATTTTTGCAATGTCAAATTCAGGCTCTCCAAATGTAACTCCGACTTTTGATAAATGTTGGGTTTCATTAACGATTTTAACTATATGCAGTAAAGCTTTGGAGGGTATACAACCTCTGTTTAGGCATACTCCTCCCAATTTTTCATCTCTGTCAATCAATAAAACCTTGTTCCCCAAGTCTGATGCTCTAAATGCAGCTGCATAACCACCTGGTCCAGCACCTATCACTACCACATCCCAAACGCTATTGTTTTCCATTAGTCTTCAAAGTTTTCAAGGTTACTTAAAATACTAGATAATCGGGTTGTAAACGAAGCGGCCGCTGCACCATCAATCACGCGGTGATCATATGAAACACAAAAAGGCATAAGGTACCTAGGCTCAAAACTATCGGTTTTCTTATTAAAAACTGGAACCCACTTACTTTTTGAAACTCCAACAATAGCTACCTCTGGAGGGTTAACAATAGGAGAAAACCTTGTCCCTCCAATTCCACCCAAACTTGAAATCGTGAAGGTACTTCCTGTTAAATCGTCTGGTTTTAATTCTTTTTCTTTTGCCCTAGAACTAATACCCATCAAATCTTTAGATAGCTCAATTATTGTCTTGTCATCTACTTCTTTAATTACAGGGACAACAAGACCCTCCGGAGTATCTACAGCTACACCGATATTAATATATTTCTTTAAAATAAGGTTTTCAGTTTTATGATCTAACGAGCTATTGAAACGAGGCATTTCTTTTAAAACTAGAGAAACAGCTCTAAGTAAAAATGGGAGAAATGTTACCTTAACACCTTTATCTGACCCCAACACTTTCATTTTTTTTCTAAACGAATCTAATTCTGTAATGTCTGCATCATCATATTGTGTTACATGTGGTATTTCTTGCCATGCTCTTTGAAGACGAGATGCTGTAATTTTATTTATTTTGGTGAGCTTTTGTTTGTCAATCTCTCCCCATCTAGAAAAATCAATTTCTTTCTCAGGAGCAATGCTTTTTTCTAAGCCTTTAGACATCCGCATTTTAATATAGGAATGCAAGTCTTGTTTTGTTAATCTACCCTTCCTACCGGTACCCTTTATTACAGCAAGGTTAATTTCTAACTCTCTTGCTAGTCTCCTAACTCCTGGTGAAGCAAATGAGCCAGAAGGAGGCCTCTCATTAAGGGCTATGCCTTTGTTTTC
>NZKX01000002.1 GCA_002694025.1 Fidelibacterota bacterium
CTATGTGATTATCATTCTGCCTTAAAAGGGGAATTTAATAAAGAGCTAGTTAAAATGTTTGGAAATAAAAGGGAGGTTAATGAATTGCCAACAAAAACTCACATTAACCTTGCTTGTAGTGTTCAGGCTGCTTTTGAAGATTGTTTAATGCATATTTTAAAACCAGCTATACAAAGATATCCCAATATAAAGAAAATTGTATTAACAGGTGCTGTACTAACTTTAATTGCATCACGAACACAAAGTTCATTTGCAGAGACTTTTGATATATCAGAGGATTTCGGGGCGGAAAATTACATAAATTTTTCAGATCTAGATATTGAATTTGATTATGATAACAAAAAATTTGCTAAGGGTGGTAGTGTATTTGGTTTAGGTTCATTAGGTGGGTATGTTAAGAATGCTCAAAAAATTATAGTGGGTGAAGGTGGTGAACCAGAATTAATCATTCCAGTATCTAAATTTGGTAGAGCAATAGAATCAATATACAGAGAGGGTGCTTCCGTATTAATTTCAGCATCTATTGGATTCTTAAATCAACTACCAAATTCAAATGCTAAAGTTGGTGTATTAGCAGAGGCAAACTCGTTAGCAAATATTTTTGGACTGTCTAAGATTGATACATCTGGAAGTGGTGTTGGATTAACAATGCCTTTAAAACCATTCACCGCAGCACAATTTGTAGGTGCTGTAGCTGGAGGAGGCAATCAAGATCTTGGTATGGATGGTATTGGTTTCAATCCATTGAAACTTATAAAATTTCTTCCTAAAAAATGGAAGATGAAATTGTTTAGAGGATATGTAAAAGCAAAAAGAGGTGTAAAAAAATTAGTCAGTCCAGTAACCAAATTAGCGGGTAAAGCATTCAAAGGTGCTAAAGGTGCAGCAAAGTCAGTTCTGAAAAAAGGTGCTAAACTTATTGGTATAAAAGGTATATCGAAGATTGGAGGAAAGGTTTTGGGTAAGAGTTTGTTGAAAAAGATTCCATTCCTAGGACTTGGTGCAGGACTATTGTTTGCAGGACAAAGATTGATGGCAGGAGATCTTTCTGGTGCAGGACTAGAGGCATTGTCTGGTCTTGCTAGTACTTTGCCTGGTTTAGGAACTGCTTTATCTGTTGGAATAGATGCAACCCTTGCTGCTAAAGATATGGGATTTATTGGTGGAGATGGTGCTACTAGTGGCATTGAAAAACCAGTTGCGACAACTCCAAATCCAATGTATGACATGTATGGCAATCCAATTATATTAAATCCATCTACTATGAAAGCTTGGACTAGAGCAGTAAACGCAGCTGCTAAAGATGGTATAGATCTTCCTTCTCAGGTTACATCATCATTCAGAAGTCCAGAGCAACAACAAGCGTTGATAGACAGAGCAAAGAAGGGAGATCAAAATGTGTTTACTCCTGCTGCTGTTGGTATGTCTCCACACGGACAGGGATGGGCGGTAGATATCAATTACTACTCATCTGCAAATGAGTGGATGAGAGAAAACGGACATAAATTTGGTTTCAAGTGGCAAGGTGATAATGATCCAGTTCACTTTGATTTCTGGAATAATGAACCCAATGATAAATGGTTGCAACCTGGCAATCGTGGTTGGATGAAGGGTGAAGACTTAGTTTTTAAGAAATCTACTAGTGTGGTGACAAATAATCAAATCAAACCCTTAGTATCTAATAATAATAAAGAATTGGTAAATAATATACCTGTCAATCAAAAAGCAAAAACAAGTAGTCAAATTCAGATTGAATATGTGCCTGTGCCAACTCCTGTTCCAGTACCAACTCCAGTAGTTGTTCCAATGGAACAAGAGTCTGAAATCAAAGATCATGTAATAATTGACGTTTTTGGAAAGGGTGCTAAGAGAGAGGTGATTGTAACATGACCGATGAATCTTTTTTATACGGTATTTTAGCTAGTCTAACTAAATTTTTAGACAGTAGAACTGCTATGATGAAAGCGATGTACCAAGAAGATGTACGTCGAGATTTTCTCATGAGAGAAAAACTACAGTCTTTAGATGAGACTGGTGGTGTAAAAGTACAACCTGTTTCAAATCCTACTGATTTAAGTCCAGTTAACAACTTGATGCCTAACATAATGATGGGATCAGCAGCTAGAAGTGATACAGGGCAAAGAGGAAATACAGTAAGAGCAGCAAGTGGATTCATGGGACCTCTAGGTCCTAATGTAGATGTAACAAATGCTGTTGATATTTCTGCTTCTCCAGTTGGAGCTACCGATTTAAGCACAGATTTAGCAGAGATTGGACTTAATGATGGAATACATAAAAATATTTCTGCAAAAATAGAGGATGATTTTGAATTAGATGAAAGGTTAAAAGAAGCATTTGGTAGAACCCTTGCATTGCCAGCTAAGGCAGCTGCAGTTGCTTTGGTAGATTTGATGAGTAAGATACCTCCTGCAGGAGAGGCATCAGCACAAGCAATTACAAACAATATTGCAGAGTTAACAGCAGCGTTTGATCTTCAACCCATGAACGTTGACAAGGATAAAACTGATGATGAGGGTGCAGATAGTGACGATCCAGATGATTCAAAGAATTTTGGTTTACTAGAGCTACTCGTAGCTGGTGTCACAGCAGGAGCAAGTGCACTTAGTGCTGATGGTGATGGTGCATCTACACCAACGTCTAGTGCAATTGTAACGACTGGTAGTGGTGGTATGGGAGATCCTCCATATTTAAAGTCATCTCCATATACAGGAACTGCTGATGGTATAGGTCTTGGTGGTGCCAGTGGTAGATCCTTAGAACCTACAAAAAATAAATCAATCCTTCAAAAATCATTTATGATGAGTCCACTTGGTATGTCATTGATGGGTGGTAATTCTATACTAAATAGCGTGTCTCAAACAGATCAATTTAAAAATCTTGTCAATGTAAGTAAGGATGTATTTAATAATACTGGTTTAGGATTTATGGCAAATCTTGGATCTAACTTTATGAGTAGTGTATCAAACATATTCAATTCTGAAGGTAACAAAGTAAATCTTACAGAGTTGACTGATAGTGTTATACAGCAAAACATTGAGAGAGCTCAAGAAAAAGTAAATCTCGAAACTGCATCTCTCATAGGAAATGATTCTATGAGTAGTTCAATGTTACCTCAACCGTTTAAACCACCAAGTGTAGAGGGCACTGACATTGCAAAACCACGTGTTAAACAGTCCGTATACTTGTCTGTATATAATAAAACATCGCAATTCTAATGGAGACTACTAATAATTTTAAACTGAATAGTTTCATTATCACGATTGATGGTAAGGAGATAGCTCTTTCCATAAATCAGGTCATCTATATGAGATATATTGAAGACATAGAATCTGCTACAAAAATGATGGAGGTTCAAATAACTGATTCTAATAGTGGATTGTTGTCTCTTATGAGAGGTATGGAGAGAGTGTATATAGAAATTGAGGATAACGTTGGTAATCAGATTGGAGGAATTTTTACTGTATATGATATACAAGATAGAGTATCAGAAGGAACAATAAGTAAGGCAACTATATTACTATGCACCTCAGATTTCATAAACAATGCTGCAATCAAAGTATCAAGAAAATTTGGCGACGGTCAGGGTAAAAGAATAGACGAAATTGTAACTGAAGATATATTAAAAGGTATATTAAGAACAGAAACCGAATTATCTGCTGATAATATAGAACCAACTTTTAATAAGTATTCTTTCGTGTCGCCATTTTGGTGTCCTTTTACAGTTATATCATGGTTAGCATCCAAATCAATACCTATAGAGGGTAGTGGTGCATCGGCAAGTGCAGGATATGCTTTCTTTGAAAATAAATTTGGATATAATTTTAAATCTTATGATTCATTTACTAAAGATCCTGTTGTTAAGACATTGATACTGGGACATGAACCAAAAGATACTGAGGAAGTTGATGGTGAAAATATATTGGCAATTGACAGAATGAGAGTGTTGTCGTCTAGTGATGTTTTGAAAGGTCTAAACATAGGATCATACAATAGTAATGTAATGACTGTTGATTTATCAAATATGAAATATGAGGAAACTAAATTCAACATCAATAAATATTATGACACGGTTCCACGACTAAATAAAAGTCCCAAACCACAATATTTTGAGAATTTTAAGAAGGATACTGCTGCTACACGTATCATGTCAAAAATAGTTGATACTGCCTTATTCTCAAAGGGAACTCATACTGCAGGATTGACAAAACAATTGTCCCAAGCATCACTTAGGGAAAAATTATTTTACAATAAAATTGTTGAAGTAAGTTATTTTGGTAAATTTGATTTAACCGTTGGTGATGTGGTACAATTAGACATATATCAAGGTAGATCTAGAGGTTTTGATAAGGCAAACAGTGGTAAATATGTTATATCTAAGGTAGATAGAACGTATTATAGTAATAGAGATATGATGGGTACACAACTCACATTAGTAACAGATAGTCCTGGTGCATAACATGTATGAATCAACTGCTAATTTTATAGGAAAGGATGGGTTCAATTGGTGGATTGGACAGGTGGAGAATAACGGACATGGATCTTACAATGTTGAGACAGAGGAATTTGAAGCGGGTGATTATGATTTTACAAACAAAGTAAAAGTCAGAATTGTAGGGTATCATAATAGAAGTAGGGTTGATCTACCTACAGAAGAGTTGCCTTGGGCACAAGTTATCATGCCAGTTATATATCCACAAAGATCTGGTATTGGATCAATTCACCAACTAGAGATTAATAGTTGGGTAATAGGATTTTTTATGGATGGTGCATCATCACAGA
>NZKX01000001.1 GCA_002694025.1 Fidelibacterota bacterium
TAACCTATGGTGACCCTGCAGGAAATATTGCAGCAACACCGATCACTTCTGTACAAACTGGAAGTGCAGTAACAGTAGATAGAACCGCACCTTCTCTAACCAAAGTTGATGTCAAGGCAGCAAATTCGACTGATAGTTCATACGTAACACCAGATGATGAAGTTATTATTACTATAATTGCTGATGAGGCTATTCAAGCGCCAACAGTTACAACAAATCATGGTTCGGCATCTGTAGTAACCAATGTAGATGATGGAGTTAATAGAAAATGGGAAGCTCGACACACCGCTGGCGAATTTGAAGCCTTAGGTGAGATGACATTTTCTGTTTCTATCTCTGATTTAGCTGATAATGGTCCAGTCACTAGTTCTACTTTAATTAATGACAGAGATGGATTAGGCGTAACATATGACAACAGTCGTCCAGAAATTCAGGATATTACATTTACATCCAACAATTCGGTCAATAGTGCTTTTGCTACTAATGGGGATATCTTAACTCTTTCATTTAATGCTAGTGAGCAGCTAAGACAAAATACAATTATAATAGAAATTGATACAGATGGCGATGGTTTCGATGATTCAGTTGCAGATGGAGATATAATGGTTGTCGAACCTACAACAGGTATTTCAGATGGCTTGGAGCCATGGTCAGCGAATTTTACTTTACAAAATATGGATGATAATGAAGTTACAACGATTAACTATCGTATCAACTTTCAAGATCTTTTTACAGTGGCCGGAACTCCGGTATTAAATGGACTTACAGGAAATGTTACATTTGATTCTACTGATCCAACTGTGGCACCTTTCACAGTTACCTCTGACAACCTAAGGGGAGAGGAGTATTTAGTAAAAGAAGGAGATGTTATTTCTGTTAGTATGACTGCCAGTGAAATTTTGCCTGAGGATCCCCATAACCCTACAATTTCTTTTGATGGGGTAGAGGTTGATTTAACATCAGTTGCAGGTAGTGATACAGATTGGGAAGCTTCCTATACAGTTCCTGATAATACACCGATTAGCGAAGGCACTATTCCCATTATTTTAACCTATAAGGATAATGCAAACAGGTCAGGCACTCCTTTGCAAGCTACATCGGATAATAAAACAATTAAATTTGATAAAACTCCGCCTAGCCTCACTGCTATTTCTATAGCAAGCAACAATGTATATAATTCTTCAATGGCTAAAGTCGGAGATGTGGTTACTATAAGCTTTACAGGAAGTCACTCTCTTGATGCCTCACCTGTAGTTGCTGTTTTTGGCAACAACGCTGATGATGTATCTCAGGGAGATGATGACACTCAGTGGACTGCAACTTATACACTCCAAGAAAGTGATGATGATGGAGCGATAACTTTCACCATCGACTATGCAGATCTAGCCAGGAATTCAGGCGTCCAGAAAACTCAATTGGATATTACCGATGGGACTTCTATAACTTTTGATAAAACAGCCACAGTTGTTACTGGCTACACAGTTTCACTTGATCCAAATTCTGACACTGGTTCGGCTTCAGATGATCTCTTAACGAACGATGGTACTCCCACATTTAATATTTCTAATCTTACTTCTGGTGCGCCAGGAACTGTTGCAACTAATGATTGGTTAATTTTATATGTGGATGGAGTTAGCTATGATAGTGTTCAAGTCGCATCTGACAATGAATCCGTAACTGTCGGAAATGCTCGTGATTTACCCTCTTCTCCGAACGTCTATCCAATTACATTTAGGACTAGAGATCAGGCAGGGAATCTTTCTGATGCAACAGATGCGATTGACATTACAATAGATAAAGATGTTCCAGCAGTAGGGGAGCCACTAGATCTTAAGGCAGCTTTTGATACAGGTATTTCTGAAGTTGATGACATTACAAACGCAACAGAACCTGTTTTTACTTTATCTGGTTTAGGACCTGTGGGTAATAGTTCTGTTAATATTTATTATCAACGTACAAACAATGTAGTTGCAGATACATTTCTGCTTACCCACACCTTAGCTCAACAGGTGACTGACGAAATCACTATACCTAACCTTCTTGCACTAAGCGAGGACATTTATACGTTTTGGTATGAAGTCGTTGACAACGCTGGAAACGTTTCAGTAAATAGTGGTTTAAAAGTTGTTACTGTGGATTTAACTCCTCCATCTCCTTCAGCCACTCCAGACTTGCTTGACGATGGTACTGGTGACGGAGTTTTTGAATTTGACACAGGTACATCAAATACTGACAACATTACTAATTTATCAACTGTTCAATTAACAATTGCTAGCCTAAGCACCAATGATAATACAGTAGTTATATACGATACAAAAGGTACTAATGACGAGAGTGATGATGTTGTAATGGCTGAGGAAACAATCGTTTCTGCTAGTATGAATATTACAATAAATAATATTTCAACAACAACTTATGGTACTAAGATTACAGATGCTGCAGGTAACTTATCGATTCTATCAGAACTGCTATCCATAACATTTGATAACACACCTACAAACGTTCTAGGTTATGATGATCCTAATGGTGTTGGTGGAACTCCGGGTAATTATTCTGATGTTTATGCTGACGCGGAAGATGAATATCCTCCAGTAACAATTGACTTAATAGGTTTATCGGATACCGGTACTGATACTACTGATCATATAACTAATCAAACCCTTCCATCATTTAGGATTAAAAACTTAACTGAGACAGATTCAGTTTTCCTTTTTGCGACGGTTGCAGGTAATCCAGATAATTTAGTAGCAAAAGGAGTTGTCGATAATTCCACAGAAATTTTAACGGTTACGGATGGATCAACTCCCCTTCACTTATTATCGGAATTAACACAAAATGACTATCTCATAAAACTTAGAGTAAAAGATGTGGCAGGTAATGTTTCTGCATTTACTAATTTTCAATTTAATGCAGATGGTACTTACACAAACCTTGAATTTGTCTTATCTGTAGACACCACGCCTTTTGGTATTACTTCAGATCCAGACTTAATTGTGGATGATGATTCTGGTATTTCTGAATCTGATAATATTACAAATATCCGAAATCCCAGGTTTCAATTTACAAACCTAGATGCTTCTGCTGATTCTTTAGAATTATATGTAACGAATTCATCAGGTGCAACTTCACTAACTAACGCAGGTTTTAAGGCTGATGGAGCATTTGATCATTTGTTACAAGTGTCCTCTAATTTAGTAGCAGGTGACTATAGTTTTAAGTACAGGGTAATTGATATTGCGGGTAATGAATCTGCTTTTAGTAATGGTACAGCCGTTACAATTGACTACACAGCTCCCTCAGACCCAAGCGAATTAGATTTAATTGATGCTGACGATAACGGACCTTTAAATAATGATGATTTAACCAACGCAACTACGATGACTTTAACAGCTGATGGATTTGTAACAGGGGAATACGGTTTCTTATATGCTTATGATGGTCCTGGAGATATTGACCCTTCGGATGATGTATTAGTTGAATCTGTTCTTTTAGGTGAATCAGATGCTGGTATCGCGTCTTTTTCTGTAACTAATGATGCGTCTGGAGAGTTTAATTACTATGTTATTGCGCAAGATTTAGCTGGCAATGCTTCTTTAGTTGCTTCTGCGCCTTCTCTAGTCGTAAATGTAGATTTGGACCCGCCACTTGTTGAAAATATTGTAGTCTCTCTTGACCCAGGATCTGATACAGGAATATTGGGAGACAATGCAAGTTCAAATACGAATCCTACTTTTACAGTGACGGATGATGTAAGCGGATTAACTTCTACTGATTCTGTAATTATTTACTATCAACTTGCAAATAACAGCATAGATCCGGCAAGTGGATTAAACGGTGTTCCAAAAAGGTATGCTGCACTTTCTATAGATGAAGCTTCAGAAAATTTAACCGGATCTGGTTTTGATGAAAATGCAGATGGTGATTTGGATGAAGGACCTTATTATATTTTGGCAAAATTACGAGACTTTGCAGGAAATTTATCTTCATTTTCCTCACAATTTGGGGATGATGAATTATTAGTTTACAGATTAGATACGACTCCACCATTGTTCTATGATGTTGACTCTCAGCAATCAGATCCAAACCAATCCTTTGTCGCTCCTGATTTAATAGCTGAAGACGATTTAGGATATAGTTCTACAGATAACATAACAAAAAAGCGTAACCCAAGCTTTACAGTTTCTAATTTACATCCCTTTAAAAATGATAAAGTAACTCTTTCAGCTAGAAAAGCTTTTACAACTACTACTGCTGACACTGGATTTGTTGCAGATGAAGAAACAGATATTACATTAACTATTCCCTGGGTAGATGCAAATGGAGATGGTGTTGTAGATGATGGAGAAGGCTTTGCTTTAGATGATGGTACTTGGACAATAACTTACACGGTAGAGGACTCTGCAGGAAATATCACTTCTGATATTCCAGGCTTAGATATATTTATAGATGCTATTGCTCCTGCACCTTTGGGAAGGCCTGATCTATTGACCGATTTCGATGCTGGTGAATCTAATGTAGACAATTTAACCAATCTTAATCTAATAAGTATTGACCAAACGGATACTATACCAGGTTTACAATGGTCCCTATACAGGTTTGATGATAATGGAGATGGTGTTTTTAATCCTGCTGATGACACAGTTTTCCCCTTAGACTCCAATTTATTCCCGGGTGGAACAGGAGATGATGGATTAGATTTAGACAATGATGGTATACCTGACGGTGCTCGCTCGGTTACATCTAATATTTCTGTTGAGGAGGATCCAGAATATTACTTTTTCTCCGTCCAAACGGACATAGCGGGTAATAGATCTTTAAATAGTGAGGTACTAACCGTTGGTGTAGACTTCATTTCTCCCAACTGCGTCATCACTTACGATGATCCCGACGGTGATGGAAGTCCAGATGCCCTTGTTAGGTTCGCGGAAGGTACCCTAAATGCTACATTTACTTTTGATGATGAAATAGATGATTTGAATAATCCTCCAACTATACTTATCAATTATCCTGTTCCTTTTGGATCTTCTGATTCCTTACTTCTATCAAAAGTAAATCCGAATGATGATACGGTTTGGGAATATAATATCCCGCTGGATGAATCAGGAATGGATTCACTAAATGGAATAATTGATATAACATTAATAGCCGCAGATAAATATGGAAATGCACTTGACAACTTGACAGGAAATGCAGAAATGAGAATTGATAATCTTCCTGCGGTTTTTTCTAATATAGTTCCTGGTTCTGGTTCTTTCAACAATGCCGATTCAATCATAGTATTTTCTTGGAATCTTGATGAACCAAATGAAGGAACAAGTATAGTATCTGCAGAGGTGCAATTTTTAAACCTTGATAATAATGCTAGCTATACTGCTGTGCTTGATGGGCCAAATGATCTTAATGAAGGCAATAGAGATCCCGGAATAATATCGAATGGGGGAATTGCCAACATACCACTTACGGAAGGTGTATACCAAGTTGTTTTTAACAGTTTGGATTTTGCTGGAAATATTGGAAATGACACCCTGACAAACTTTACATATGATTTAACAAGACCTAATGCTGAGATATCGTTTAGTAGACTCTATGCAGAAGATGGTGATACGGTGGTTGTAACGGTAGTTTTTGATGAAGACATGTATAGTGATGAAAATAGTCCTCCAACATTTTCAGCTCAATTACCTGAATCGTTCGCGCAACTGCTAACAGGACCACTAAGCTTAGTAAACCGTCCTGAGACATATAACGACTTTGGCCTCGACAATATAGAAAATAATGGCGATGAGGGAGATGGTAATGGACAATATGATTTGGGCGAACAATTTGATGATATCAATGGAAATGGTGTCTATGATCCCACAGGAGAATTATTTACTTGGAGTTATACTTTTTCTACTGGAGATCTAGGCTCAGGGTTAAATGGCCTCCTTTCAAATATTACCATTGAAAATGCCCGTGATTTAGCAGGAAACCAACTTGATACACTTGATTTAGACAATGATAATGATGGCATAGATGATATCCTTTATATAGATAATATTGTAGAAATTGCAACATTTACTTATGAAAATATTACAAATCCTGACTTATCGGGTGTTGGTATTGCTGGAGATACAATTAAAGTAACAGTAACAGCGAATCAGCCAATTAGTTCGACTAGTCCAGTTCCAACTATTGATTTTGAGTATAACACAGCTAATGATGCTGTGCAAGGTGACATTGTAACCGGCATAAATTTAATGGAACCGACAGCTGATAGTCTTGTTTGGATTTACCAAGTAGTTTTATCTGATTCGGTAAAAAATGATGGAATAATGAACTTTTCATTTAACGGAAAGGATTTAGCTGATAACTTGGTTGAGATTTTCGAAAATAATGCGGTTTTTGCGGTAGATAATTTGCCTCCAAATTATTACGAAACTGGCGAGGTAACAATTGTAGGATCAAATCCTGTGCAAGGATGGATTACTGGAAATACAACTGAAATTTTAACTTCAGTTAACATTGAAGACATTGAAGTAGACTCTACTTTAATTTCTGGACAGGTTGAAATACAATTTTATAATCAGACTAGAGGTCAGGGTTGGGTTACTGTCGGGCAAAATGATACAATCATTCTTAATGGTAATATTATAGACTTTGGACGAACAGATGAGGATTTATTTAATGTTATGGATCCTAACTCCTTAGGTCCAGACGGTATTCAACCAGGCGATTTATTAGAGGTAAGAGCTAAATTAATTGATAAACATGCTAACGTGACCGCATTTGGTACTAGTGCAACCATTCTCAAATATGATCCGTCAGGGCCAAGTGTTGGTGAATTAACAGGAGGAGTATTTGGTACAACTTCAAATGATTCTACTTATACAATCTTTTCTACTGATTTAATCAACATCTTTTGGTCCCCA
>NZKX01000062.1 GCA_002694025.1 Fidelibacterota bacterium
ATGTGAGGTGGATCAAATGTTCCACCGAAAATGCAAATTCTCATTATTGTTGTTTAAGCAATTTAGACCTAATTTGATCTACAGCCGAATTAGCTTCGTCATAAAGATGATTTTCAGCAAGGTTTTTCTTATTTGATAAAAGAAAAGAAGATGCATCTTCAAACTCTCTATTTTTAGCTAGAGCTATGGCCATTTCCTTTATAGATGGAGCTAGGAATGATGTATCATAAAACTTGTCAAGTATGATTTGAAAAGACAATTTTGCAGAATCATATTCCTCCATTTTCATGTATAGAACTCCAGTTTCAAAAGCTTTTTTTGCTAGCTTATTTCTTAAATTATTAATAGATGACAAAACATTATCTAGTAGAATTGAATTAGGATAGTCATCTAAAAACTCCTGATACCTTTCTAGGGCTTTATGTGTGTACTCTTGATCATGATAATACTTAGGTGACTCAATTCTGTAGGCTTCACATATTTTAAACCTCGCATCCTCTACAAAGGGACTATACCCCATTTTCCTTGTAAGCTTTTCATACTCAGCTATAGCAAGTAAATATTCCTTATTGCGGAAATATGATTCACCCAAATAATATTGTGCATCATCTCCAAGATCTGTTCCTGTGCCTCTAATAAGAACATTTCTAAAGTCTGATTGAGCTTGGAGGTACTTTTCAGCTTCAAGATTAAACATAGCCTCGTCAAATTTATTTCTTAGACTGATCTCATCACTGTTCTTTGTTCCAGCACAGGATGTTAGAATTATTAAAAAACTATATAAAATTATTTTCATTAAAAAGACCAGGCCATTCTTACACCTCCAATACCTAATGGATTTTGAGGGTTAAAAACTAAATTAATGTTTGTTGGGAAATTTGAAGCTTCTTTTAATTTCTCACTTGCTTTTTTTTGACTATACCAAACGGATTCTATACCAGAAATTACATGATTAAACATCAATACTGTTATGCTATATTTGGCATAGTTTAACATTTGATTTGCAACATACCTATCATCAATATAGGACTGTTTTAAAGGAGTTTTGATAATAATCTCAGTACTATCACCTACATTTTTTTCTTCCTTGTACCACTCTTCTTTTGCATCTTGCCATCCTCCGACAAATTGATCATATTTACCAATATTCTCATAAAAATGCCTATCCCTGACGACTTCGACATCGCCATTTATAACCCAATTAATCCATTCGCTATTTTCTAAGCTATCAGAAGAAATATTTCCAAATATGTTTAACTCATTAGCCAAATTTTCAGAAATTACTAACCTTAAGTCATGTGTACCAGTTAAACTGCCTAATGCTGGAATACTTGCCCATTCTGGATCGTTTGACTCCCATCTATTTAAAACCCAGTCCTCTAAAGTCCAGTAATTGTCGGCAAAACTTTGGTACTCTTTACGGTAATCTTCGGCTTTGTTTTTGAAATTTCTCCATGCTAAAAGGCTAGTTAATTCCGTACCGAAAAAAAGAGCTGTTTTCCAAACTGGAGACTGGTTATAAAGCTGACCAGAACCAGGAAGTATCAATGACATAATTAATGGCTTACCTGGATAAATATTCTTTTGATTTTCAATTTTCATCAAAGATTCTTTACTTTCTAATAAATTACCTTCAACTAAATTGGTTGTATCTTGAGCGATCAAGTTAGCATGACTTAAGAGTAAAATATTAAAAATCAAATAGTACTTTGACATAAGTTTTTCCATTATTTTTTGTTTTATCAGGTCCATATGAAATACCTTCATTATTAAATTTAGTAATTGGTTGATGATATTCTAACTCAATTGCAGTTGGAAAGTTATAAAAAGAAAAACCATTAATCCGCCATTGAATTCCGAATGATCTTTTTATTAAAATATCATTTGGATCCCATGCATCACCAATCTGATTAATAAAGCCAAATGTACTATTTTGTATTGTCATCCATCCAACTTTATAATGTTTTTCAGAAAAAACAGGTAGTCTTAATGTTAAATCCAAAATTAATTTTTTAGTACCTTGAATAGAATAGAATGAATATCCTTTGATGCCTGGTATGCCACCTAAATAAAAATGGAAAAATGAGTCAACTGTATTTTTATTTATCCAACCCAATTCACCTTTGATCGACATATTCCAATTATTAAAAAAGGGAATTTTTGAATGATAACTGCTTTGAAAATCAAGGCGGAGCAAATTATTTGGTTTAAAATCTTCAAGGAGGGTTCCAGCATCCGATAAGTTTAATCCTTCTATAAAATCATTTTTTTCAAAACTTACATTTGAAGAAATTTTAAAGCCACCGGAAGGATTAATTGAAGATGTAACACCTCTTTTTAATCTATTAAGTGACCAATTCGTGTTTAAAACCCACCCGCGGAAATAATCATATGCTGCACCTGCGTCGAGCTTACCATACTCATTTGTCTGAATGGTTTGTTGGATAAAAGCTCTATACCATTGTCGGCTAAGTGAGTGCTCAAACTGACTACCAAAAAAAGGCTGCTTTATACCTAATCTAAATTGTACAAGTCTGAATTTGATATCGTCTGCTATTTTATAAACATTTCTATAAAGGCTATTATCTGCAGTATTTCTAGTCAAATAATACGTTTCAAAAAATATAGTTTTATAAAATCTTTTAAAATCCAGTCTAAACATGTAGTCAACATCTTTAATACTATTAATGGAAGCTTCACCAAATAATGAAAGCCTATCAATGATTTCACTAGATTGGAAGTAGAATCCAGGCTTTAGAGTATTATAATCATACATCAGCTTTGGCATAATGAACATGTTTGGAAACTGGTCTTCGTACTTCGTTGCTTTATTTTGATTTAAAGAAACAATCGGCTTTGACAAACCTATATTTTTCCTAAAGTAATTTTTATCATAACCAACAAAATTATCATTTATAATCACAGATTCCTCTAAAATTGATATTTTATATCCCCCATCTTGATAAAGTGAAAAAATTATCTTCCCATCTTTTGATATATCCGGCATAAATGCTCCTCCTGTTACATTTGAGATATATCCTTCAGTATCATTTTTGGTGTCGATAATATATAGGTTAAAAATTCCACTTTTATCTTTTGAAAATACCTGGACTCCAGAATTTGGACTAACTACAAGGTTCCTTTCATCGAAAAGGTTATTACTTTTTATTTCAATTATTGTGCTATCTACTAAATCGTATTTATAGATTTCTCTGAAGTGATTAAATGTAATATCAAAATTTAAAGAGTGATTTAACTTATTATAATTTAGATGGCTGATCATAGGTCGCTCTTTAAAGTGTGTTATTTTTTTTAATGAATTGGATTTTGGGTAGTATATGCTTAAGTCCTGTCCCCCATCATAGGTGGATATAAAAGCTATTGTACTATCCTTACTAATAAAAACCGGGCTAAATGCTCGGCTATCAGTTGTAAGGCGTTTTTCCTTTTCTGTTTTTAAATTATATGAATATAAATCATAAAATTTGGACCCGTTTTTATTGGGATATTTAGGTTTTTTTGAATAATAAATAATTTCCCCATTTGAATGCCAACAGGCAGCTGAACTAACACCTGATTTAATTTTTTTTTCTTCCAAAGTTTGCAGATCAAAAAGGTACAAAGTAGTCTGCCCAAAATAATCATTTTTTTTATTTGAAAGATATATGAACCTTTTCCCATCAGGGCTCCATTTAGGATGGATATTTGTCGTGCCCTCACTTAACAGAATTTTTCCATTTATTGGTAAAAGCCTTATGGGCTCAACTAACCTTTCATATCTGGTTTCTAATTCATTCCTAAAATCATCATAAAGCTCATAGCCTCCTTTTTTATAGGTATTGTACATAGCATTGTCTATAGAAAATTCAAACGGTGATGATAAGTTATGGAAGATCTTCTTAAATGAATTTGGGCCAAATCGGTTTGCGAGATAATTAGCAAATGCAAAACCTGTATTATAAGTAGTTTCATTACCTATACCTTTTTTTCCAAAAGTATTAATTTCATTAAAATTCATCATTTTATTAAATATTACCAAATCTCTTAGAACCATGTCTCTATGAGAATCCCAAGTATCCCAGTCTGCATTTTCATACATATATTGAGCTGTCCCTTCTGCAAGCCATGGTGGAATAGTTGTACCTGGAATTGGGTAGCTTACTATTGTATTTGGGAACCCATATAAGACATCGGGTCTTTTTTCTTTTTCATATTGCATGAATTGAAGATATGCTCCTGGGATTTTAGTTCCAGCTTTCATAGCTTTTTGAAGGGAAACAATATGTACAAATTCATGCGTGATTACATTTTGCAACCATCTGTGGCTACCTCTCAATTCAAAGTCAAGAGGAGTTGCCCATATTTTTATTTTATTATCATAATAGTAAGCCGCGCCATTTGAATAATCATCAGGGTCAGTTAAAATTATATGAGTTTTTTCTTTTGGATGAAAATCGTAAAAATTTGTTATAGGTCCATAAATAATTTCTGCAATTGAAGCTGCCTCTCTTGCAGATTTCTCGGTTTCGTCATGAAAATGAACCTTAAAATGTTTCGTTTCAAATGTCTGCCAATTAAACTCTGGATGATTGTACTCAACCTGCCCGTATAAAAAGTAAAATATGCTTACCGATAAAAAAAATTTATTTATCATCAATGCACCACAGAAATTTTTAAAATATCAGTTTGAGTTTTATTATTATTTTTTGTAACAACATGAGCAAAATACATCCCAGGTGATATATTTGATATGTTCCATATAAATTCATTTATCTTGAGTCCGCCTTGGATGGATTCATCCTTGAAAGATTTAATGAAATACCCAGCTAAGTCATAAATACTAACCTTGACATCTGTCGAATTGTATGTTTCAATTCTAATGGTGCCAAATCCCTCACTAATAGGATTTGGATAGCAATAAGCATTATGTAAAAGATTTTTACCTTGGCCATTAAAAGTATAGTTAAGGTCTATCCTCCTAGAATTACCTATGTCTCCATGTTCCCTTGACCATTTATTACCCAAAGGGTCTTCATATGAATCAAACTGGTAAATGGTTGATTGGGTAAAAATGCTCCCGAAACCTTGAAATTCACCTAATGCGATAAGATTATCTTCCTTAAGAGTTGCAATATTTAACATCTCTCCACCTTTAGAATCAAAAACATGAAGTCTATTGCTATCTCTGGATTTTCCTATGATTTCTGGATAGGCATCACCTAGTATATTTTGGGATAAGATAGGAGGAGTGAATTTTATATCTAATGGAAAAGATGGCATTAGAATTAGGTCATGATTAAATATATACAGACTACCACTTGTATCTAACGCAATTAGATCAATATTCGCATCCAGATCTACGTCAATTCCAGCAATATAAGAAAAGGTATTTGACTCCCATTTATTTAAAAAATCTCCAAATTCTTCAACTTGAATCCCCCTATTATCTAAACTTATTTGATAATTTTTCGGAGAAGCAATCACTCTTTTTTTATAATTATTCCATTGTGAAATATTTTTCCAAACAAATCCAGAGGAATCTCCATTCGCTACAGGATACATTAAAGTATCCATTAAAGAAAGTGAAACAAAATTAATGGAATCTTCCAAAGCACTGTAATTATAAAGATAATGCTTAACTGATTCTTGAAAGTACTCGAAAACATTTATATTTATATTATTTTCATTTTTCTTAAAAATTAAATCAAAACTTGGAGAGTCTGTATGATGGAAATATTTTTTTGTTAAATTTTCTGAAGTAAGTTGAAGATACAATGAATCATGCCCACCAATAATATCATCAAGGCCATCATTATTAAAATCATATGAAAATTTGTAGTTAAATGTAGAATCAGGAAATGAAGTTGGAATGTAAGAATTGGTTAAAGTAAAGCTCATAGTATCCATTGCTCTACTGATATCCCCAACCACAATATATGAGTGACTGTAATCATTTGCTTGTGTAGATGGAAAGGTTTCTGGTCCAAAAACAGTTCCTAAAGTGCTTGAAGAAGGATTTGCAAAACTATACTGACTATTACCTTTAAACCACATGTCACCAAACCATCCTGAAGTGGGATCATTAAAAATATCAAGTGAAACAAAACCAATATCCTGGGCTCCATCAGCCTCTTCTAAATCAACGCCTCTAAAAAGCAAATCACTATTAATGCCGTAGGAAGAAATTCTATCATTAATTATAGATTCATCTATGTGCCATATAAGAAGGCCTGATTCAGGTAAACCAATATCATAATTAGGGACAAAATTAAAAATTCCATTTGAATCCCTTTCTATACCGGAAGAATCGAATAGTATTTCCATGTATGATGGATAAGTGTTTGATAATGAATTAGATCCGATCTGGTATCTTAAGGAATCTATACTAACTTTAGGTTTAATCCAATTAGACCTAGATTCGATTAAAAAATATTCATCTGATCTTATTGGAATTTTTAAAATTGAATTTTCACTTCTTGCAGGCAATTTATACTCTTTACCAAATTCACCTAAAATATAGTTTTCCCATCCAGCATATACTCTTGACCAAGCTGTAGGGGGAGATGGTAATATACCTCGTCCGTTATTGGAGCCTTGATCCATTAGTCCAAAAATACCAACTCCACTTTCACCTGATTGTATATTCCATAATGGTGGTAGGCCAATAGCAAATCCAATCATTAGGCTGAAGGTTCCTGTTAATCCATATTGATATTCGCATGGGTCTTCAGCATCACTAAACATTGATTCAGCAATATCATATAATAAATGATTTTGAGTTTCAGGTAGCACAATACCTTTGTCAATCATGTGATTATCAATACTTATATAAGTTTCTCCTAAATATTCTGTGATCATATCACTATCAATAAATGTTG
>NZKX01000138.1 GCA_002694025.1 Fidelibacterota bacterium
ATTATTTACTACCAAATAAAAAATACCATTATTTAATAACTTATATTTAAAACTATAATTGACTAAGAAATATTCATCTAAGATCACATCTTTAAAACTGTTATTTGCATTTCCATAGTCTCTAACCTCACCATTATATTTTAATGATAAGCTATTTTTATAAATATCTTTAGTATTAAAATTAAAATTAATATTAGACGAGTGCCTTGGCACTCTTACCATTGCCTCATCTATACAGCTTCCACTTCCAACATCAGGATCATCACAGTCTGCCCCATCATAGGTATCAGTATAATTGTAATACAAAGAAATATTAAAATTTTCCAATTTTCTGAACAATGCCTCTATTTCAACTCCTTTGCTTTCAATCTCTGCAGTTGTATTTTTAATCGTCCATGAGTTAGATTGCCATCCTTCTAATGCATCTTCGTATTCAATTTTATACAAAGACATAATTAAATTTGTGTTTATTTTATCCAAATTCGTTTCAAATCCTATATCAAAACTTTTACTTTTTTCTGGCGCTAATTCCTCTTTGTTAGTTACAACGGTACCATAAAAATAATCATATAAAGTTGGATATCTCAAACCAGTTCCAAAACTTGATCTTATTTTAGAGTTATCATCTAATTTATAAGCTAAAGTTATTCTACCAGTATTATATGCTCCAGCCGTAGTATGATCATCGCGTCTTAAACCAAGAGTGCTATATAGATTTTTAGAAGGTCTAAATTGTAAATCTAAGAATTGAGAATATATCGCTTCATCACTTTCAATGTAAACTGTTGGCCAATCTTTTTGAAATTTCGCTCTATCAAACTCATTCTCTAATCCATAAACAATTTTAGAATCTAAATTAAAATTATATTCTCCAAGGTAATTTAAAGACTCTCTATATCCATAATAATTTTTAGAAACATTTGAAAAATTTTTAGTGGCTCTTTCTATACCAGTATAATTGTATGAAAATGTATGATTAGATTTATCTTTTTTTGTAGTAAAAGACAGAATATATGATATTTCATCGTCATTAGTTGAATTATTCGCATCAGTTCGACCTTGTGTAACTTCATCATAATTAAGAAAAGAGTCGCTGTATCTTAAGCTTCCTTTAAAAATATTATTTTTGCTAAATACGTAAGAATAATTTGCAATTAAACTATCACTTTCGTAACTATCGTCATCATTTGTATCTTTTTCATCATTCATAGCTGATATGCCGTTGGTATTAAACCTATTTATACCAATGTAATAACTATGGTTTTCATAATTGTCTCCAATTGAAATATCTAGATTATCAGTGCCATTTGAACCACCATTTACATTAATATTTGTCTCTTTTAATTTACCTTTTTTTGTAAAAATATTTATTACACCCCCTATGGCGCCACTTCCATAAACAGAACTATTTGAACCTCTTAGAATCTCAACCTTATCAATTGACGATGTCATTATATTTGAAAAATAAAATGAATTATCGCTTGATGATGGATCTGACATTTTAACTCCGTCAATATAAACTGTTGAATATCTTTTAGGTAAACCCCTTAATTGTATTCCAGTTGTAGTTCCATAACCACCCGATCTAAAATAATTCATTCCTGGTAAACTATCATTTAAAACATCTGCTAAAAAAAATTCCCCAGCCTCCTGAATTTCTTTATTATTTAGAGTGGTCACAGAAGTTCCAACAGAACTATATGATTGATTTGTTTTACTTGGCGCTATAACTATTATTGGTATATCTTTGGCAAAGCTCGTATTGTGTGAAAATATTATAATGATTAAAATTAAATAAAATCTAATAATCATTCGGCACTCCTCCATTTTTTACTATTAATCAAGATTAATAGTGTTTAAGTTTTCAATGCCGATGTCTATTTAATAATCGTAGAGCTAGACTTTTCCTGGCCTTCACTCAACAGCGGACTATACTGGATGGCACTCGGACTTTTTTTTCACCGTTGCAGGTACAGCTAATGAATTTCACATTATTCCCCATCACGATTCAGTACGATACCAAAATAAAAAAAACTACAAAAAATGCAAGTTAAAATTTAGGTTTGAGCTCGTTAAATTGTTTTTGATTGCTCAATTTCCATATTCTTTTAGATTTCAAAACCGTTAGAACTTTCAAATTACTTCCTCCTAAACCAAAAAAATACGATTTTTTGAACCTAAATTTTTTTTTAAAAAATTTGTTTATCAAAATTTTTATATTTTTTTTATTATAAGAACAATTAATAATTGATAATAATTTTGCTCTATTATTCTGCCTGTTCCCAATATTTATTGTAGGTATACCGTAGTATGGTGCTTCTATTATCCCTGAGCTTGAATTACCTATTATAAAATTACAATTTTTTAGTAGTGTTAAATAAAACTCAAATCTTATTGATGGAAAAATTTTTATATTTTTTGATTTAATTTTTTTATATTCATGTAATATTATTTTTGAACCCAGATCATTATTTGGAAATACCAAAATAAAATTTTGTCCACTTTCTTCTAAAGCATAAATAAAATTTTTAATATTCTGTTTTAAGTTCTTTAAATCTGTAGTAACCGGGTGAAAAATAGCGAGTGCAAATTTTTTGAAATCTAAATCATATTTTGTATTTACTTCACTTATTGAGGGAAGATTCTTATTTAATAATAAGTCAACATCTGGTGAGCCGGTAATGAATATATTGCTATCTAGTTCACCCATTTGAATTAATCTTTTTTTTGCAATCTTATTTGTAACAAAATGAATATTGCAAAGTTTAGAAATAGAATGTCTAAATATTTCATCAACCGTTCCTGATAGCTCGCCACCCTCAAAATGAGCAACTTTTATATTATTTAAACAGCAAACAATTGCACATGCTAAAGGCTCTGTTCTGTCTCCATGAATGATTACAAGATCAGGCTTTATTTTTTTTACATATTTTGAAAAACCAACGATAGTTTTAGATAAAATATCATCATGATTGTTGCCAAGACTTTGATTTGAAAATAGTTTAATATTTCTTATTTTATCTTTTTTTATTAATTGATAAGTGTTTCCATAAAGTTTTACATTATGCATACCAGTAACAAAAACTGATACATCAAATTGTTTAAATTTTTGTGCACTAATAATAATACTTTTTAACTTTCCATAATCTGCGCGAGTTGCGGTTACAAAGATAATTTTTTTCAATTTAAGTCTTTTTTTTTTAATTGGTAATTTTTTAAGATTTGTCTTTTAGCAGATTTACCTAGAATTTTTTTTAAATCATTTACAGAAAAGTCACCATTGCCGGGTCTTTTTAAACAAATATTTTTTTCAGTAATTTTTTCACCATATTCTATTTGATATTTGGCTACTACTGACGCAAAAGCAAATTTTGCTGTTGATTTTTCATCTGATATAATTTTTTTTCCTTTTCCAAGAGAATTAAAAATAGACTTACTTCCTTTAATTAGCTGTTTAAGTTCATTAAAATCCATTGATGAGGAAAAATCAGGACCTCTACCTTTATTTTTATTAACTACAAAATGTTTTTCAATTATTCTTGCTCCAAGACTAATACTTGCTAAGCAAGGATATATGCTTTGCGAGTGATCTGATAAACCAACTAAACAACTGGGAAAAGCTTTTTTCAGTTCCGTAATACAGTTAAGTCTAATTAATTTGTCAGGAGTCGGGTATATATTTGTGCAATGCAACAATGCTAATGAAATTTTTTTTTTTAAAATAATGTTTACCGATTTATATATACTTTTAATGTCGTTCATGCCTGTGCTCATAATAATTGGTTTTTTAAATTTGGTTAAGTATCTCACAAAATCGTAATTATTACACTCACCAGATCCTATTTTAAAAGCGGGCACTCCAAATCTATTTAGTCTATCTGCTGCCTCTTTAGAAAATGGTGTACTTATGAAAATTTTTTTTTTTGCTTTGATAAATTTCATCAATTTAAATTCATCTTTTTCACTTAAAGCACATTCTTTAATTACGTGATAAATTGATCTATTTGCGTTTAGTGGAATTATTTCTTTAGCCTCCTCCGACATTTCCTCATCTGGTATATGAGTTTGATGTTTTAATACTTCTGCACCTGCTTCTATTGCTTTTTCTGCAAGATAAATAGCTTTATCTAATGAACCATTATGATTGATTCCTAGCTCAGCGATTATTACAGGGGTATGTTTTTCACTTAATGTAATTCTATCTAATTTAAATTTAATCAAAATATTCTTCTTTTTAAATTTTCTTAATTAGTTAATATTACTTAATTTATAAATACTCAATTAAAATTATGAGAGTGATAGCGCGTTTAGATATAAAAAATGAAAATGTTATAAAAGGTATTAATTTTGAAGGTTTAAGAAAAGTAGGCCAACCTATTGAAATGGCAAAAAAATATTACAATGAGAGAATTGATGAAATAATTTTTATTGATGCGGTTGCAAGCCTTTATGGAAGAAACCAATTATTTGATATTATTGAACAATCTACAAAAGAGATATTTTGTCCTATAACAGTTGGTGGAGGTATTCGTTCAATAAATGATATCGACAAGTGTTTGGGGTCCGGAGCTGACAAAGTAGCAATAAACTCATATGCAACTGAAAATCCAAATTTTATAAAAGAAGCGGTGAAAACTTTTGGAAGTAGCACAATTTTAATTAACATTGAAGCAAAACAAATTAATAAAAAAAAATGGGAAGTTTATAAGTTTTATGGAAGAGAAAAAACTGGATTAGATTTAAACTATTGGGTAGAGAAGGTCCAAGAATATGATTGTGGAGAAATCATTTTAACATCGGTTGATAAAGAAGGACTTCAAAGTGGAATGGATTTTGAGATGTTAGAAAACGTAATCAATAAAATCAATAGACCTTTGATTTTTTCAGGAGGTTTTGCAAAATTGACAGAAATTGAAAATATAAAGAAATACCCCTGTCTGAGCTTATCAATAGCATCCACTTTACATTATAATGACTTGACAGTAGATCAAATCAAAAATGCATAAAAAAATTTGTATTCTAGATTATGGCTTAGGTAATGTAAAAAGTTTATATAATGCTCTTAATCAAATCGGGCATAAGCCTTATCTATACAGTTTAAATAAATCAGAAAATTTTGATTTAATATTCATACCAGGAGTTGGATCGTTTAATAAAGCAAGTGAAATATTACATTCAGGAGAGTATTTAAATTTTTTAAATGTTTTAAATAAAAATACGATAATATTCGGAATATGTCTTGGTATGCAGCTCTTTGCATCTGAGGGAGAAGAAAACGGGAAATCATTAGGCTTAAATTATATTGAGGGAAAAACTGAAAAAATAAAAAATAGTAATAATCTTATTCTACCTTTTGTCGGATATTTAAATGTTTCCTTTAATAAAAAAGTAAAATATTTGAAAGATTTTGACTCAACAAAATTTTATTTTGTACATTCATATAAACTTTCGCCTAAAAACCATGAAGACATCTTATCCACAACAACCAACCAAGGAGTGACCTATTGTTCATCAATAATGAGCAAAAGATTTATAGGTACACAGTTTCATCCTGAAAAAAGTGGGGATATAGGTCTTGAATTTTTAGAAGCTATAATTAAAAACAATTTATGAAAAAAAACTTTTCTCTATTTGGATTGCCTGAAAAAGTCAAATTTTGTTCTTCTTGTGTAATTTCTAATCAAAGACCAAATTCAGTTGTTGAGTTCAAAAATACAAATAATATAAAATCTGGAATTAATATATACGAAAATAGATGTGAAGCGTGCAAGTATTCTGCCATTAAAGAAGATATTGATTGGGATAAAAGAGAATCTGATCTTATAAAATTATTATCTAAATATAAGAAAAAAACCGGATACGATTGTGTTGTTCCTGGAAGTGGTGGAAAGGACAGTGCATATACGGCTCATATATTAAAATATAAATATGGAATGAACCCATTAACAGTAACGTGGGCACCACATTTATATACTGATATCGGATGGAGAAATTTTACTAATTGGATACACGTTGGAGGTCTGGATAATATACTTTTTACGCCAAATGGAAAACTTCATCGTCTTCTTACTAAATTATCTTTTGAAAATTTACTTCACCCTTTTCAACCTTTCATTATTGGACAACGAATTATTGGACCTAAAATTGCAAATCGTTTTAATATTCCTCTAGTTATCTATGGAGAAAATCAAGCAGAGTATGGAAACAATATAAATGAAAACTATAATCCATTAATGGATGCTGATTTTTATAGTAATAATGAAAACGATCAGATTAATTTTGGAGGGATAGAATTGAATGAAATAATAAAAACTCATGGTTTCAGAATGAATGATTTTGACCCTTATCTGCCGTTAAATCGCTCAGAAACAAAAGACAAAAATATAAAAGTATTCTACTTAGGATATTTTTTAAGATGGGACCCCCAAGAATGCTTTTACTATGCTTCAAAAAATACGGGATTTAAATCAAATACTGAGAGAACAGAAGGAAGTTATTCAAAATATTCAAGCATTGATGATAAAATTGACCCATTTCATTATTATACAACTTACATAAAATTTGGTCTTGGAAGAGCAAGCTATGATGCGTCTCAAGAAATAAGAAATGGAAAAATAACTCGTGAAGAGGGAATTACGTTAGTCAAACAATATGACAGTGAGTTTCCAAATAAATATTTTAAAGAATTTTTGGAATATATTGACGTAGACGAAAAAAGATTCCATCAAATAATTGATAGCTTTAGATCTCCACATCTATGGGATAAAGTTAATGATGTTTGGAAACTTAAATCAACTCTTTAAAATTGAAATATTTTCAAAAATTTTTTTCAGTGCATAAATCAAGCCAATTGAGCTATTAGTACTGGTCA
>NZKX01000115.1 GCA_002694025.1 Fidelibacterota bacterium
GAAGAATGATGTTAACTGTAGATTATGCTTATGTTGATTACGATATCCTTAACTCTACAAACCAGTTCGCAATAAGCTTGAAATTTTAATGCGTTTGCAACTTGCTTATCATAGGATAAGTAAAGTATTTTATAACGACTACATACCATCTAAAACCTTACAATTTTAAATAATATTTAGATTGGAGAACTATATGAGAAAATACGTTACTATTTTACTTTCTCTTTTAATTGCATTACCTCTGTTTGCGGCTGGAGCAAAAAAAGGAAAAAAGAAACCATTGTCCAAAACAACTAAGCTCCCGAGAGTTAATGAGCCAATATTTAATAATAATACATTAGGTCCTAATCATAGATTTGGGCCTAAAGTAGCTTATTCAAATAGAGACTCTGATTGGTTTGCTACTTTAATAGACTCATCGCTGAATGGTTACGGTGCTTATAACCCTATCGCTAATCCTCTCGCTTATGCATTAGATGAGGGGTATGTGGCGGTCTATAGGCAATTTCAAGGCCTTGACGTTACTGCTGGCTATATTGGTTCTTCCCAATCTGAGGATGGTGAAGAGTGGTTCACAGAGCAAACCTTAAACCAAAGATACCCCACTGGTGAAGAAGAGCCTAATCTTCCTACTGCTACAGGTACTCCACAAGGACGATACCCTAGTGCGGGTTTCGCACCAGGAGGCAATCCAACGGCAATCTGGAACGAATATACAAATGCTGACCAAGGTGGCGGGCAATATGGTGGTTTTCCATTATATTCTTACGACTCTGAGGGTATTGGAGAATTCTCATCTTGGGTAAACCCTTTTCCTTCTAACAATGGTTGTGGAACAGTTCCATGTGATCCTCCAGATTTATGGAATGGAAATGGGGCCGTTAATACTGGAGATAATGGTCCAGTGTTTACTGCTCTATATGACGGTTGGAGTGACACTCCATCCAACTACTATTGGATTACAAGTAGTTTTCATGCCAATGGATATTTTTTAATGAATGATCCTTATGTTTTAATTGGCGATGGAGATGTTGATGATGATGGTGGATTTTTGTGGCAAGATGGAGGCAATTATACATCAAGCCCAGATTATCACATTAACCAAGACGGTGTTGGATACCTTGTACAGACTTCCTATGCTGAAGACCCAGGCAATGGTGATCCTAGATTACACACGATGTTTTTTAAGAAAACTGAAGATTACGGTGAAACATGGTCTAATGATGGTGGATATAAAAACTCCGGATATCATTTTATCCCAGATGAAGTAATAATGGAGTTATCTGATTCATTGTGGACTATGTATTCTGAAAATGCTGATGATGATGCCTATGCAACGAAATTATGGTATCCTGGAACAATGTGTGACTCTATCGATGAAGAGTCTGGTGACACTTTGTTTGATGAGCTTTATTGTGGTGATACAGTGTATTATGTAGGCTCTCCACCTCTTGTTTTAACTCCTGGTCTTTTCATGTGGTATAATATGGATGTTCGTACAGATGCTGATGGAGGAATGCATTTTATTACTCAGGCAAACCCAATTGTTTGTCATGATACCTTATATTCAGCTGGGCATGGTTGTGATGATAATGATGGTGATGGTTTAGCAGATTCCACAGAGCAATGGCCTTATAGTTCTAGCGGGCACTATTATTTTTATAATCCAGATCCAATAGACGATCCAACTAATTGGTCTGTAGATGTTCTTAGTGACTATGATGATAATGCAGATGCTGATTGGGATATATCAGACATCTTTTTTATTAATTCATTAGATGGTTATGGGCCTTGGTATTATATGTATCCAGAAATTACTTTTAGTGCTGAAGATGGTAGTGAAGTTATGTGGTATGGAAGTTTTAAAGGTTCAGCATACGCAGAAAACCCAGCGGATTCGAACAGTGTACTTCCTGTCGATATTGACATATTTATGAGGAAATCAACTGATTTAGGTAAAACATGGACTGATCTTGAGAATGTTACGAATTCATTAGGCGGGATTTATCCTGATAAGCAGTTGGAGGTTAGTGTTCACCTTGCTAACACTGCCACTGATGATGAAGTTGCAGTATTTTACCAGATGCCGGATTTTAGTACTGAGACTTATCCTCCTGCTACTGGATATGAAGACTTTATGAATAGAGTTTATGTAGGTATTTACAGCAATGATGCAAGTAGTGGTGGTACTGTTACTGTAGGTGATGAGAAAATTAGTCCGAATGAGTTTTCTTTAAAGCAAAATTACCCCAACCCATTTAACCCTAAAACCCAAATAAAATTCAATATCAATAGATCTGGTGATG
This sequence comes from Fidelibacterota bacterium, assembly GCA_002694025.1. Next base: position 2,307 of record NZKX01000115.1, read on the forward strand.
TTGTTTTGGATTTATTTGACATTCGTGGCGCTAAAATCAAATCATTGATAAATAAACACCATGAGGCTGGTTCTCACGTTTTTACTTTAGATGGCTCTAGCTTAGCAAGTGGTGTTTATTTTTATAGTTTGACGGTTAATGGTGAAACAAAGACTCGTAAATTAGCCCTAATGAAATAGCTTTAAATAAGTAAGCTAGAGTTTAAATAGTAAGTGGGGCTTTGTAAGTGCAAAGTCCCACTTTATCGTTTTAAGTAAATATAACAAGGAGAATCTGAATGCGTCTTAGCATATACCTAATAATTTTTGCAACTTTTTTATTTTCCAGAGAGGTTAGCTATAGAATCCAGGGTTCAAATCAAGAATCTACAAATTTGATATCACTTAGCGGGCCTTCCTCTAACAATCACTCTTCCTCCGAAATTCTTCGCACTAATCGCGATGATACAACCACCGTATGGTTACAGGATTTTGAGGGAGATCTCTCTGACTGGACGGTAGAACCCGGGTGGGAATTGACAGAAGAAACTAGCTATAGCCCTACCCATAGCTTCCACGTAGATGATGATAATTATGAGCTACTTTCTAGTATTGTTTCTCCTATAGTATCAGTACCCCCACTAGGCGGAGAAAATGAAATTTTGAAAATGAATTTTGCTCTTTGGGCTGATCTTCCTGACTTTGATGGGCTTGGAGATAACCTATTAGAGGATTACTATTGGGTAGATATTGCTAATGTGAGTGACGTTCCAGTCTACTTTACACAATCAGAAACCGGCGCTTACGAGGGGCAAAGTTGGTGGTGTGCAGATCCTAGTGTGGGTGGCTATTTAGACGCTTGGGTTCAAATATTGCAATCTCCTACCATGACTGTGCCTTCCGGAGGAAACCTTTCTGCTATGATGCAATGGGGAATAGAAAGTCCTAATGGTGCTGCCGTAGGTGGGACGTGTACCGATGGTTGGGATGCTGCAAATGTTCGAATATCTAATGATGGTGGATCTTCCTGGAATCTTTTGAATGGAGATGACCCTTATGATTTCAATTATGGATATGGTTGGATTTATAATGAATCTGAATATGATTGCGGTGGCTCTCTTGAGCAGGTTGCAGCAGGTTGGGGTGGAATTGCTGATTGGCATGAAGTAAACTTTGATCTTAGTGCTTATGAAGGGCAAGAGGTTATTGTCCAGTTTGCTTTTGGATCTGACCCTTCATATTCAACTCCTGATGATGCTACTATAACAGGATTTAAAATTGATAATATTCAAGTTACAGATGGAAGTGGCAATGTGGTTTTTAGTGATAATGCTGATGATGAAGTTAGTATGGTTCCAATGAATGGTCTTGAATTTGCTTGGGAACAATATTTCTATGATTACGGTGATATTACTAGACCAGGATCTTTAGGTTGGGAAGAGTATCCAGTTGGGGGTCCATTTAATGGTAATGCTCAATTAGATATCTCCGAGTACGCTGGAGATGATATCAGGATTCGATTTACAGCAAGGATGGATGATAATGATGATGGAGGTAATGGATCAGGATTATTTATTGATGATTTACATATTTGGAAGGTTAGTTATAATGACGTTCCAGAAGTAACAAATCTTACTGCAGTTGCTGGCGATAATCAGGTGCAAGTTTCATGGGACATGCCTGCTGGTGGAAGTTATGACAATGATGAAATCACTTATGTTGACGGCACCTTCGAAGATGCCATATATATGTCTTCTGGTACTGCTATTATGGGAAATTATTTTGATATGCCTTATGGTGCAGAAGCAGCTGTAGCTAATTCGTGCGCTATTTGGGGAGAGCCAGGACTAAGTGGTTCAACTACTTTATCTGGTTTTAATGTTACTGCAGGACTTCCGGAGGCCTCAGCTGCCTATACCCTTCCTATCACCCTTGAAGAGGGCCAGTGGAACGTTTTTGATCTTGGGTGGGACTTTGCTGGAGATTTTGTCCTTGCTATTGAAGTTAGTGTCACAATTGGAATGGCAATCGATTCAGATAATTCTCCAGGTCAAAATTCTTGGGCTAATCTTGGTGGATGGGAACCATGGACCCAGGTTGCAAATGATTATTCTTTAACTGATGGTGAATTTGGTTTAAACGCGAACGTAACCACAGTTGGAGGTGGAACTCCAGTTTTCAACGTTTACAGATCTGTAAATGGAAGTGACTTTAATCTGATGTTTAATGGTTCTTCGTTAGAGTCGAATATTTATGTTGATAATATTGTGCAAAATGGTAATGAATATTGTTATGAGGTTACATCAGTTTATTCAGGAGATGAGGGAAATCCTGCTGGCCCAGTCTGTGCTATTCCTGAGGCGCAAACAATATATGAGATAGCGCATGATGATGGTACTGATGAAACCAGTATTAACTCTGGTGCTTTTAATACACTTTGTGTGAAGTTCACTCCAGGCTCTTACCCCGTTGATTTGTATCGAGCAAGTTTTTATTGTGTTGGCTCTTCAAATGGTGTTGCATTTGTAAATGTATGGGATGATGATGGAGAAAATGGTATGCCAGGAACAGTGCTTGTAGAAAATGTTCCTGTCCAATTTGCTGGGGGAGTTTGGACTCCAGTTGCGCTTAACAATCAAAACATTGTAATAAGTGATGGTAGCTTTTATGTTGGCTGGATGGAGTCAGATGCTACTCCTCCAATTGGGGTAGATTCAGATAATTCTGCTGACAATAGTTTTATAGACTTGGGACTTGGTATAGGATTTGAACCATTTGGAAATTATTTTGAGGGGGCGATGATGATTAGAGCAGAAGTAGATTCTGCCAATGTCTTAGGTGCTGAAGATAGTTTTGACACAGGAATGCCTACCTCGTTTTCTTTGGCGCAAAACTACCCAAATCCTTTTAATCCTGTTACAACAATTTCATTTAGTTTGCTTCAAGGTGGAATCACTAATATCTCAATTTATGATATTTCTGGAAGAAAGGTTGAAAGCATTCTAAATAGAACAATAAACTCAGGTAATCATCATATTAAGTACAATGCTTCTAATTTACCATCAGGTATGTATTTTTATAGTATTTTGGTTAGCAGCAAGGGTGGAAAAACTCTTTTTTCATCAACAAAAAAAATGATATTAATGAAATAGTCTGTATTTAAAAGGTTTCAATTAAATGATGTTGTACTATAAAAGGAGTTTGTAGAATTGCTTAGAAAACTAATATTTATCGTTTTTCTATTTCAAATCATTCATTCTGAATACTACAAGGATCGAATAAGGATTTATGTTGAAAATTCTGTAAAAAACTTTGAAATAAATTTTACAAATAGTAAGTCAAATAATGATGAACTAAATAGTCTTATGGATTTAAACGGAGCTACCAGAATAGAAAGATGGTTGCCAAATGCTCTTCCAGTAGACCGAGACGGTGATATATATCTTAATAGATACTATATGATTTACTTTTTTTCTGACTCTATTTTAACAGAATCATTGTTAAAGATGTTCACTAGTCTCGCAATTGTTGATCATGCCGAGCTTGATCCAATTTATCGTCCAACGTATACACCAAACGATCCTTACTGGAATAACCAATATGGGCTAGAGTTAATTCAAGCTGATTTAGCATTTGATTTATGGGACATTGATGGAGGAGAAATTCCTGGGCAAATGACCTCCGGGGAGATTGTGGTGGGAGTAGTGGATAATGGTTTTGAGTGGGATCATCCTGATTTGTTAGACAATGTATGGCAAAATCTTGGAGAAGATGCTGATGGTGATGGAGTAGTGATTATACAATCAGGGGGGAATTGGATATTTGATCCTGGTGATATCAATGGAATTGATGATGATGGGGATAATTATGTAGATAATTTCATTGGTTGGGATGTTAGCTTTAATGATAATAATCCAATGCCTCCTAATAATCAGTATGACCATGGTACTAATGTTGCTGGTTGTGTTTCTGCCACAACGAATAATGGAACAGGCATAGCTTCTGTCGGTTGGTCTGTAAAGTTAATGGGAATTAATTCAACAGACGATCCAGGTTTTGTTACAGATGGGCCTCAAGGAATTTTGACAGCAGGTCAAATGGGCGCAAATGTTATTAATTTAAGTTTTGGAGGGTCTGGTGCATGCGGAGGCTATCAATCTATAATTAATACTGTTTATAATAATTATGGTGCTATTGTTGTTGCAAGTGCTGGAAATGGAGATGACAATGGCAATACCACTTTTGATTTTCATTCTCCTTCAGGTTGTGATAATGTCATCTCTGTATCAGCTATAGGTCCTGGAGATAATTTTGATTGTTGGGCGCATGCAGGTACAACCGTAGACTTGTGTGCTCCAGGAGAGAATATTCGCACAACGGACGTAAATGGTAGTTACGGAAGTTTTTTAGGAACTTCATTTTCTTCTCCTATTACCGCTGGTGCAATAGCATTATTGTGGTCTAGATTTCCCAGTGCAGATCAAGAATGGGTCATCGACCGTATTTTGACCAACACTGACGAATTTTCTGATATGACTAGCTCATGCAATGCGGGTAGCTTAGAGGGGATGTTGGGCACCGGCAGGCTAAATATAAACAAGGCACTTACAGCAGGAATTTTCCCAAGTCTTTTTATACAAGAAGTAAATTATCTAAATGACTCAGATGGGGACGGGGTTTTCAACCCAGGAGAAACAGTTAAGGTAAAGGTTATTGTTGGAAATGAAGAGGGTTGGGCTGATGGGGAAAATGTGATTGCTACCTTATCTTCTCAAGATGATAGGATATCCATTTTAGATGAAACAATTGAATTTTCAAACAATATACCTTCGGGTGGGTCTGCTTTTACACTAATAGATCATTTTTTAGTTGAGTCGTTGGAAGATGCTCAATTAGGAGAAATTCCATGTACTATTCACCTGCAGGCAGGTACCGAGCCACCATATTATGAAACAATTATTGATATAAATCTTTCGGTTTCTTTAGATCAATATGGGTTTGATTTTCCAACCAGCGGTATGGTATTAAAATCTTCACCTTTAATTGCAGACTTTTATGGAAATTCTATGGGGCAAGTATTTGTTGGTGGAGATAATGGTGATATGAATGGATATATGGTTGGGGGTAATGAGCTTACAGGTTTTCCTTTTGCAGCTGGTGATAAGATTCGTTCAAGTCCTGCAGTTGGTGATGTAGATAATGACGGCAGTAATGAACTTGTTTTTGGTTCTCATGATGGTGGCCTTTACATTTTAAGTATCGTAGGTAATCAAGAAATGGTTTATTTACAAAATGGATATATTGTTGGCTCTCCAAGTCTAGTAGATTTGGATGGCGACGAAGATATGGAAATAGTCTTTACTACTCAAAGAGGAAGTAACTCAGGTGAGTTATTTGCCATCCACCATGACGGAGCAGATGTGGATGGATTTCCAGTCAATATTAATGAAAAAATGTTGGTTGGACCTGGTATTGGAGATTTAGAAAATGATGGTTCTATTGATATTGTTATTTGCACCTGGGATGATAATATTTATGCGATAGATGATTCTGGTAACATTAAATCAGGTTTCCCATTCTTATCAACCAATCGATTCAACTCTCCACCAACTTTAGTGGATATTGACAATGATGGAGACTTAGAAATTGTTGCTGGAAATGATAGCGGGATATTGCATATACTGCATCATGATGGCACTGAAATGACTTCTTTCAATACAGGGGATGACATACGTGGTGGCATTTCTGTTTCAGATTTAAATGACGATGGTTCTTATGAAATTTTATTCACAGGATATGATGATTATCTTCATGTTTGGGACCCTGTTTTAGGTCAAGAGTTACCAGGATGGCCCGTTGATTTAGGGACTAATTCATTATCAGAGCCTGCTACTGCTGATTTAGATAATGATGGAGACTTGGAGATTATAGGTGCTAATAAAAACGGCCAAATTTTTGTTTTTCATCACGATGGAAATTTATTTGATCCCTTTCCAACAACTATCAGCGGAAATATAGAGTCATCACCAGCCATTGGTGATATAGATAATGATGGTGATTACGAAATAGCAATAGCAACAACAATGGGTTTAAAAGTAATGGATATCAAAACGGAATTTGGCCCAAGAGTCTCATGGAAGATGCATAGAGGAAATAGATATAGATCTGGTTCGTTAGAAATGACACTGCTTTCTCATGAGGCAAATAATGAACAAACACCTAAAGTTTTTCACGTAGGCACCAATTATCCAAACCCTTTTAACCCGTCAACTACGATTGACATTCAAACTGCCTCTGTTGGAAAGCTTTATGTTAAAATTTATGATGTTTCAGGACGATTAATTAATACTATTATAAATAGAGACATTGAACCTGGTTATCATTCAGTGAAATGGAATGGTCGCAACTTTAGCGGAGATGCAGTGCCTACTGGCATATATTTTATCCAGGTTGAATCAGGTAAAGATCTAGGTTTAAGAAAAATTATGTTAATAAAATAGAATAGTTAATTGCCGAATGTGTGACTATTTTTGTAAATTATAATCATTCTTAGAGGGAATATCTTATGAAAAATATTTATTTAACTTTTTTAGCAGTTATTTTTTGCTCAAGCTTTGCTTGGGCAGAGTTGGATTGCCCTGCAGATTCATCTGTTCATTTGGATACTAGAACTATGCTTCCTGACGGAAGTCCAAATCCAACATATGGCCAGGAAATTAACACTGGTCTTTGCGGTTGTATAGGCTTTGTAAATGGTATAATGATAAACGAAAATGAAATTACGTTCACATTACGTATCCTTGATAATGAACCAATAAGAGGAATTGAGCTAGACGTATACCATGATAGCCCTAATTTAGTTTACTCTGGAGTTAGCAAGGGTGAGAAGTTAGAAAATGTAACAGATGAAGAAGGTAATCCTAGAACTATGACTTTGTTAGGAAATTATATAGAGGATCACCTTAAAGTTCTTGCATACAGCACTTCAAGAGCTCGTACTTCTGGCGATGGCTTAGAAGGTGATTTAATTCATATAAAATATGAACTAATTGATGGTGCTGAATTGCCAGCTGAAGTAACCTTCTATTTAGGCCTGGCAAATTTACCCGGCACATCAATGGATCCTGAACTACTCAA
>NZKX01000063.1 GCA_002694025.1 Fidelibacterota bacterium
AAAGGAGCATAAATAAAATCACGAACAATTTGAGAAAGTTGATTTGCTTGAAAAAACACTATCGAACCAAAAAGACCGGCAATGCTAAACATTATAGCAAGTGGCTTGTATTTTTGCCCTAAGCCCTTTTCAATAAAATACATGACTCCTCCTTGAATTTCCCCTCTGTCATCATATCCTCTATACATTACAGAAAGAGTACAAGTAAAGAATTTAGTGCTCATACCAAAGATCGCAGTTATCCACATCCAAAAAACAGCACCAGGACCACCAGCATGGATAGCCACAGCTACACCAGCTATATTGCCCATACCAACAGTTCCTGCTAATGCGCTAGACAGCGCTTCAAAATGGGTAATCTGACCAGGATCATCTTTTGAATCATATTTTCCTAGTAAAATTTCAATAGCATGCTTGAAATATAGTATGGGAATCATTCGAGAATAAATTGCGAAAAATAGTCCTCCTCCGAGTAATAAGATAACTAAAGGAGTTCCCCAAAGAATATTTGAAAGGGTTGAGAAAAATGAGTCTAGAGTGTTATAAATTTGCATTCAATACCATTTTATTATTGCTACATTATAATCAAATTCAGTTACAATCTAATAGAATTTAATAGTGAAAAAATTAGACATATACCTTTTTAAACAATTTTTAGTCATTCTTATTATGGCAATTATGGGATTTTTATCCATTTTTTTGATTGTTGACCTTATTGAGAATCTTGATCGTTTTATGGACAATAATGTTCCAAAGAAAATTGTAATAGAATACTACATATATACAATACCTTATTTTTTAAGCATTGGGTTGCCTATGTCTGTACTTATATCTACAGTTTTAAGTCTTGGTTATCTAGTAAAGCGAAATGAATGGACAGCAATGAAAGCATCTGGTATAAGTATTTACAGGGTCGCCATGCCACTAATTTTCCTTGGACTAATAATATCCGGTTTTTCTTTTTTTCTAGATAATAAATTAGTTTCATATGGAAACGAAAAACGTTTTGACATTGATAGAGATTATGTAAAAAGGAAATCTAGACATAAAATAAAAAACACATTAAAAAATATAGTTTTTCAAAAAAACTTAAAAACTCACATTTCACTTACAAAGTATTCTGTCCAAAAAGAAAATGGTTACGATTTAACTTTAGTTGATCTTGGAAATGAATTAATTACTAAAAGAATTGATGCTAAAAAAATAAATTGGAACAGTAGAAAGAAGAAATGGTTAATAAGCAATTACTCTATTCGAAAATTCGATCAAAATGGAAAAGAAAAAGAAATTTACATTGGGGAACAAGATACACTTATAGATCTTAGTTTTCTGCCCAGAGATATATATCAACAAGCAAGAAAACCTGATGAACTTGATTTTTTTGCCTTAACAGATATGATACAAAAATTAAAAAAAAACGGAGTTGAAACATTAAAATGGGAAGTAACCAGATATCTGAAAATTTCATTCGCATTTACAAACCTTATAGTTGTTATATGCGGCATACCACTTGTGGTGATCAGAGAAAGAGGTGAACTTTCTTTTGGTGCCGGAGCAAGTATTTTTGTGATCTTTGGATATTATGCATTTATTAAATTTGGACAATCTCTTGGTTTTAAAGGATTACTTTCGCCCATTATGTCAGCATGGATTGGAAATTTGATTTTTTTTCTTATAGGTATTGTATTGTTTTGGAAGTCACGAACATAATAAAACTATATCTTCGGAGAAGGTCCTTGCTCATCGAAGCTATCCATTTTATCTCCTTTCCCCACATATGTAAGCCCAAGAGACAGGTTTAATCCTTTCATAGTATGTAACCACATTCCGTTTCTAAAAGCAAAACCAAAATCAAACATCAATCTGCTCTTTTTTAAACCAAATCCAACACCTAATTCTTTCATATCACCGCCGCCCCAACCGAAACCAATTCTTAATGGTAAGGATGGCATCCGTGTCCACTCTGTACCCACAGACCATTTCCATTGCTTCCTAGAATAATACTTATTGTTAAATCCAGCGACCAAATCTGATGCAACCAAAAAATTATCAAACTGCTTTGATACACCAGCTCTAAACGTGGGTGGTATTCTAGTTGTGAAGTCCTTTGCATTTGAAGGTATTTTTAGAAAACGAGTTTGGTTTTTAAAAAGTGAATCATTAGACATTTTATCAACGCGAATTGTATCAATAATAAAAGTGTACTCTATATATTCATCTGAAGATAACTCATCGTCTCCCCACTTAAATGGATAGAAACTTTTTGTCAAAGGATTTAAACTGGTAGTTGATTGATCACCACCTTGCTCCCATCGTATTGATCCCATTAGGTTAATAATTGACATACCGAAATTCCAACCGTTTAGAGGTCTAGACGCTAGACCAATATCCAACCCAAATCCGGATCCACCGACACCTTGCTTAATTATATATTTACCATATCCGTATATTCCTAAATCATCTGTAATTAAACTTGATGAAGAAGAATCTTCATCAACTCCTAAAAAGAAAAGACCTTGCATATATTTTGCTGTAACACCCAAAGACATATATTTAGAAGGAATTCCAAAAGAAAGACCGAACTCATTAATACCTAAAATTTCATAGTTGAATTCAAGATCTAAGTTTGCTTTTTTTGCATTACCATAAAATATTAATTCTAATAGTCCTATTGGAAGCTTATAATTTTGTAAGAGAATATTGTTTGCAGAAAATGCTAGATTGCCTTTTGAGATGTTAATTAACGGTATCGGCATATGAGTGTCCATAAAAAATGTCAAACCATCCTGCTGCTCTAATGTATTAAAAAACTTATTAACATCGGTGGTTGATAAAGTATCACCACTATATTTCGCAATATTTTCTATTGAAAAAAAATTTCCTACTAACCCAAAATCTAATTGGAAAGCTTGGATAGTAAGCGGCCTATTATGTTGAAGACCAATTAAACCCGGGTTATAACCCACGCTAAAGATCCCGTTGGCTATTGTTGTGTAACTACCTGCAAGGGCAACGGCTCTTGGGTCCCTCTTCGATTGAGAAAAAAGAAATGAAATTATAATTAATATAAGGAATATATTCTTCATCTATCTTTTTGTGCTTAAATACCGCGTTGTTGAAACAATGTTTTTCCGGCTATTTGACCTAACAGAATTTGTAATTTTAACATAGTGCCCATTAATATCACATGCAGGCGAAGTTTTGGACTCTATAATTTTGATTCTAAGATAATTTGTAATCGGTACTCCAACCAGACTCCATTTATAGGATCCAGTATTTTCAAGGCCTGTAGCAATTTCACTCCAACCTTCTGTCACAGTACAATTTCTTGGTAAATATTTTGTTGAATCAAAAGTAGAATCAGAAGCATCACTCACAGAATACCATAAATCTAAAGTTTCATTAATATTTCCAAAGGAACTCCATAGTATTTCTAATGAATCAGAATTTGTAAAGGTTTGCCCACCATTTGGGTAAGTAATAAAAAGTTCATTGGAGGGACTGCCTAATGCACCATCACTGCTTAATGTGAAAGTTATAAAAGAACTAATATCAAGATAGTCGTGAACAGATAAAAACACACCAGTGTTACCAGTCCCTGGTAAATAAAATCTAGGCATTGTGTAATTATCCCCATATCCTGTAAGTAATTTTATTTTTGAGGTGTCTATCGTACTAGAATATACCCCAGAACCTGGGACAACCACCATTCCATCAGCATATTCTACGCTATCTAAGTAAACATTATTTAGTGAATCATAATTGAAGTAATGATAGATTGTTGTATCTTCTCCTGAATCATAATATTCTGTGGGAGTAGGTAGAAAAAATTTAAATAATGTGTCTACGTAAGATATTACAGTATCGGTCCCAGATCCATTTGTCTTAACAATATAAGGAGTTCCATCAATACATTCTGAAAAATCTGTCATTACATCAAATATGTAGATATTATTACTAATATCTGGAGAAAGATTTTTACATCTTCTAATTATATATAGACTATCTGATGGTAATAAAGCACCTATAGTTGCAAGAGTATCTCTAAATAAGCTTAGCTGCTCAACATTACGATCTGTAGGAAACATTGAATCATTGCTCATTAGGACTGCCACTTCCGCCCCAAATGGTAGAGCATTTGTAATATTTGAAACTAGACTAGTTTCTTTTAAGCCTTTTCTAATTTTAGACCTTGTATCATGTTCAAATGCTTCTATTTTTGTAGCTGTACCTCCCATAAATGTCATAGGCTCTAATTGGAGAGCAAAAGGAATTGTTACTCTAAAAGTGGCAGCAATGGCCTTGTTTCCTGATAACTCACCACGCCCATCAACTTTTACCTGGGGATTTATAAGCATTCTTACTGGGTTCGACCCTAGAAGATCAATTATACTTGAACATGTATCACAAAGAGTGTTCTCTCTTTCCAAATCTGGAGGGTCACCTGATGAATAAGTATTTTCTGATTCCCAAATTGATATCGTAGTGCCATTTTTATCAAGCTTAATATTCGTAACCGATGTGTCTGTATTTAAACTTGTACGTGGCATACCAATAGTATCTATGTCAATAGGTACATATGTTAATTCATTGAGAGAATTATAACCTCTAAATTCCATTAGCATCTTAATAGGCAGTTTTATCTGATTTTTAAATATTATTTCCATGGAGGCTTCAGTTGGAATTGCTCCAGTTAAACCGGGAGGAAATTCCTGTTCTTGAGGATCTGATGGAAGTTCCATGTACATAGCTGCTCCAATTGACTCAAACTCTAATTTATCCAATTTCATACCCATTGAAAATCCACCAAGGGGTGTACCATCAAGAGGAATCCTCAAAGTGTCCTTAGGTATTGAAATATCTAAATCAAGTTCAAACTCAGTAAATGCGCTATCAGGCCACCCATCATCATCACAGCTACCTAATAACCATTCTTCATAGGAAGGACAAGGTATCCCATCTGGACCATCATTATCACCAGAGGTACTTTGAAGTCTATGTCCTTCCATATCAAAAATTTTGTTTAAAGGGTCCTCACCATTCCTAAGTGTTGTTTCTAATCTTACTCTTTCACCGTCTGCTGTTGAAGGAACAAAATTTTTAAAATCGATAAGGAAATTCATAGGAAATGGAAAAGTACTTTGTAAATCTATTATTTGTAGCCTATTAACCCGAACGTTCGGATTATTTGCAACGTTATCAGCAAGAACATTTCTATAAATTTCCATGCGACTAATACCAGTTTCGGTCATATCCATTTCTGGTAAAACAATTGGTTCTAAATCTAATCCATCAGAGAGTGAAACATTATTAGTCGTGACAGCAATATCACTTAATCCAGCCATTTGAAAAATCATTTCAAAATCAACATATAAAGAACCAGGCTGAATTTTAACAATGCTGTCTGCGGGAGCTTCAGTCAATGACATATCAGTAAACATCTTAAGGAAGCTCGTTAAGCCTTTACCCGACAAATTAGTTGTTTTTTCGTATGTTTGTCCTGCACTGATTGTAGAATCAATGTTGTGATTTGCTAGACTGTCGTTAATTGGGTAATCATTATCAGTGACTATGTACGAAGAAATGTTTCGCAAATCAGTAGGAATATTATTATTCTTAAATTTAGTTTTATATACACTATTTTCTTCGCTCTCAGCAATAATGAGAGTATCAATACTTGCTATTATTGCAGGGTCATTTGGAAGAGGTATTGAAGAAATTCCTAAATCAATAGTAGTATCAATTGTTGATGAGACAATTCCCATAACTGAGTCAAAAATAGCTACAATTAATGAATTATAATTAGATGCCTTCATATGCCTAATTGAGTCTGTTGGAAAAGAAAATAATCTGCCAAGTGTATCTCCTGTAGCTTCATCGACAAAGCAAACAAGAGAATCAATTGTAAATGGAGGCTCTGATATTGGAATTTGTACAACTTCACACCATTTGGCAGTATCTTGATAGATTTGCGGTCCATACAACACTACATCAATTTTTTGACTAACTCCAATTGCTGGTAAATCAATATTGAAACTGATACCTGGAATCTCACCTGAGGAAATATTTTGATCAAGCCCAACAGGGACTGCAGGAAGTGCTGGAAGTTCAGTAGCAGGCATTGAGCCTTCTTGAACTATTTTAAAACCTAAAGAGTCATCAGTTGGAAATATTCCAGCATCAGGATTTGAAATGTCCGTCATTTCATACCTTGTTTGTACTAAAGGGACTTTCAGCTCAATATCCCATATAGGCATCACAAATTCGTCAGGTATATCAAAGTCACAACTACTAAAACTGAATATAGTTATAAACAAAAGGGACTGTGAAATCCCCTTTCTCCAAAAGGATTTTATATTTCTCAAGATTACCTTCATTCTATGCCAAAATTATTGGACTTCCGCCACCAAATTTGTAGAATAATTTTGATAGATACAAAAACAAAAAACCCTGCAATGAAATGCAGGGTTTCTTATTGATAATATTATACTTATGTTAATATCTGTAGTGGTCTGGCTTATACGGACCTTCTTTTGGGACGCCAATATAGGCTGCCTGCTCATCAGTCAGTTCAGTAAGTTCGGCACCTAAATGATCTAAGTGCAGACGAGCGACTTCCTCGTCCAACTCTTTTGGTAACATATATACACCAATATCAGGTTTCTCCTTTGCTAAAGCAATTTGAGCCATTACCTGGTTTGTGAAAGAATTAGACATAACAAATGCGGGATGCCCAGTTGCACAGCCAAGATTAACCAATCTTCCCTCAGCTAATAAAAATACCTGATGCCCATCCGGGAATGTATAACGATCTGTTTGTGGTTTAATAATTTCCCGAGTCACTGCAGAATCTTCATTTAAAGCATTTACTTGAATTTCATTATCAAAATGACCGATGTTACAAACAATTGCCTGATCTCTCATATGATACATATGATTTTTTGTTATGACGTCTTTATTTCCAGTTGTTGTAACAAATACGTGAGCTTCCGATAAAGCCTTTTCAATTGTAGTTACTTCAAAACCTTCCATAGCTGCTTGCAAAGCACATATTGGATCAATTTCAGTGACAAGCACTCTAGCGCCATAACCTTTCATTGATTGAGCACAACCTCG